>DRKO01000219.1 GCA_011051745.1 Chloroflexota bacterium
ATTTCAGGCGGAGGCAGCCGTCGAAGAGGCTGCCCCTGAAGGGCTTCCACAGGAAGAAGAAGCCCCTGCCGCCGAGGCGATGGAGGAAGCCGCCCCGGCAGCCGATGAGGCCGCTGAGGCTCCCTCCCTGGCCGAAGAGGAAGCGCTCCCGCCCTCCGGAGCATCCGGCGAGGCGACGGGTAGCCAGCCGGAGGAAGGCGCTCCAGAAGCGGCCTTTCCGACGGAGGTTGCCCCTCTGCCCGCCCCGACTCCTACTGCCGGCGCGGCGCGGGCTGAAGAGGAAGAAGGCCCTGTCGGGGCCGGAGAAGCTTCTCCTCCTCAGGCAACCGCGCTACCCCGGCAACCGGTTGATACCACGCCGTCAGGGACTGTCGCGCCGGAAGTGCCCCCTGCCCGTCTTTCTGCTGTCCCGCTCTGGGCGATCCTGTTCGCCATCGGGGGGGCGGGGCTGATCGTGTCTCTGGTGGGCCTGATTATTTCGCGTCTGGCTCGATGATGTGTGCCCTATGGCCGCTCCGCAGGATGTGAACTTCTGCCCGCGCTGCGGACATCCCCTCTCGGATGCGATCCGGTTCGGCAAACCGCACCGCGTTTGTGAAGCCTGCGGCTTCATCTACTTTCACGATCCGAAGGTCGCGGCGGTCGTCTTCATCACGCAGGGCGACCGCGTCCTGCTCATTAAGCGGGCCGTTGACCCCCAGCGGGGTAAATGGGCCCTGCCCGCCGGTTATATAGACTACGGCGAAGACCCCCGCGAGGCGGCGGTCCGCGAGGTGCGGGAGGAAACCGGGCTGGAGATACGCATCACGCGGTTGATAGACGTGCTGGGGCCGGGCGCGGCTGAGGACGGCACAGCCAGCATCGTGATCCTCTTTGAGGGCGAGGTGACCGGCGGAACGCTCTCCGCCCATGATGACGCTGAACAGGCTGCCTTCTTCGCCCCTGAAGAACTCCCCACCGGCCAGATTGCCTTCGAGAGCACGCGCCGCCTGCTCGGTCACTGGCTGTCGGCACGGTCAGGCGGGTAAGAACCTCTTACACGTGCTCCCCCAGCCAGGCGATGATGTCCCGGAAGACCTGTTCCTGCTCCGGCTCGTTGTGAATCTCGTGGTACAGCCCCTCATAAATCCGCAGGCTGCGGTCGTCCGTCCCGACCCGCTCGTAAAAGAGCCGTGTCCCGGCGGGGTCGGTCAGACGGTCGTCCCCACCATGCAGGAGCAGCACCGGCAGCCTGATCTCACCTGCGTGCTCCAGCGCGTACTCTGCCGCTTCCATAAATCCGACGAACAGACGAGCGGTGATCCGGTCGTGGACGAGCGGGTCTTCCTCATAGGCCTGCACCACTGCCGGATCGCGGGAGAGCGCAGCGCGTTCCAGCTCGTTCCCCTGAGCGAACGAAGGCCAGATGTTGCTCATCAGGCGGGCCAGCGACATCTTCCAGCCGGGCGGTTCAAAGGCCAGCTTCAGCCCTGCGCCCTGAGCGATCACGCCTGCCAGCCCCTCGGGGCGGCGCAGGGCATAATTCAGCACGATGTTCCCCCCCAGGCTGTGGCCGTAGATAAACACTTTCTTGCCGGGGTTTTCCCGCTGTGCCATTTTGATGATCAGCCCGAAGTCGTCCAGCAGGGATGTGTAATCTGGAACATGTCCGCGCGGCCCGCCCGATTGCCCGTGCCCGCGATGATCCAGCGCGTAGACGCTGTATCCCGCCGCCGTCAACGCCTCGGCGACGTGGGCGTACCGGCCTGAGTGCTCGCCCAGGCCGTGCGCCAGCACGACTACCGCTTTAACGTCGCCCTCCGGCTTCCAGGCCTGCCAGTAGAGCGGCAATCCATCGGCTGCTCTGATCTTCCCCTCGAGATGTTGCATACGGGGTTTCCTTTCTATTCTGTGCGCTGCTGCGCTGCTTTCTCCGCAAAATCAGGCGGGGGGACGATCCGCCAGAATAAATCGGTAATGCGCGGAAACAGGGCGCTTCCCCAGCCCCCGACCGTCTCCAGAAGGCCGATGTTCACCTCCGGCTGCTGTAATATGATGGCTTCCAGCGTTCGGCGGGCGACGTATTCCGGCGAGAGGATTTTAAACCCCATGCGCCGGAGGGTGTCGCGTATCGCTGCAACAACGTCCGACTCGGTGAAGCCGGGGTTGACGCTCAGGACACGCACCCCCGTTCCGGCCAGTTCGCGCCGCAACCCCTCGCTGAACCCGATCAACCCATGCTTGGTGGTTCCGTAGGTGACGAAATAGGGCACTGTGTGGCGGCCTGCCGCCGAGGCCATGTTGACGATGTGCCCTTCTCCCTGCGAGAGCATCGCGGGGAGGGCCAGTTGCGTCAGGCGCATCACTGCCAGCAGGTTTACCTCAACCTGCTTCCGCACCGATTCCCGGCCCAGCGCGACGAACTCGCCACCCTGAATGATGCCTGCGTTGTTGACCAGAATATCAATCCGCCCCAGACGTTCCAGGGCGGTGTTGACCAGATTCTCAAGCTGGGCCTCAACGGTCACATCGGTGGGAACGACCAGCGCCCGGATGGAGGGGGTGATCGCTTCGCACTCAGCCGCGACATCGAGCAGTTGCCGCTCGTTGCGGGCGGCCAGCACGAGGTTCGCTCCCTGCGCGGCGAAGGCGTGGGCCAGCGCACGCCCGATGCCCCGTGATGCGCCGGTGATGACAACTACCTTGCCCTCGAAGTATCCCTGAGCCGCTCCCAGCCGCAGGTGGCGTATCAACCGGCTGAGGGCCCATCCGCCAAGCCCGATCCCTGCCAGCGGGAGCAGAAGGCTGTTTCGTTGCTTCACAGTGAGCGCTCCTTTCGTGCGATCGTGATCAGGTTAACACCCAGCGAGGTCGGGATCAGCGTCAGTCCGGTGATCACCTGAATCAGGCTGGGGAAGCCAAAGAACGCAAACTGGATCGGTTTGGGGATCAGGGGCAGGTAGGGGACATCCCATAGACCATCGCCGAACATCCGCAGCACCCGGAAGCCGCTCTCCTCAGCCCAGCGTCGCCAGACATCGGGCGGGTGGACGTTGATATGAGTCGGGTCTTTCGCGATGGCGTCCGGTGTCTCCTCGGGATGTTTAAGCGGGCGCAGAGCATAGATCGGGTTGGGTGTGGCAAAGAGGAGGAGCCCCCCGTCTGTCAGGATGCGGTTCACATGGCGCAGGCAGGCGGGTGGGTCAACGAGGTGTTCTACCAGATGCAACGCCACCACGACATCGAAAGATCGATCGGCGAATACATCCAGCCGGTCTGCCGAGGCGACGAGGGTCGCCGCTTCCGGCGCGTTGTGGCGGGTCTGTCGGGCGGCGTAGTGAGCGATGTCAATTCCCACGCAGTTGAAACGGTCGCCGAGCAGGCTCAGCAGGTGGCCCAGCCCGCAGCCCATCTCCAGCAGCCGCCCGCTGATCCGCTCCGGCGGAGCGAACCGGCGCACCAGCCGGGCATAATAACGCCGGGCAAACCAGTACATGCTGAAGCGTCCCAGCGGTCGGTCGGCGTAATTGTAGGACTGGAAATAGCGTTCGCCGTATTCGTCCAGCGGGGCTTCGGTAAGGGCAGGGGAATCGGACATAAAGCTCCTTCGGTGTTCGGGTGGACCTTGAGGGTTTGCCTGACGCCTCCCTCTCGTCCTGATTCTACCGGCAGAGGCGGAATTGTCCCAGCGGCGAAGCCGGGGATTTCTACCTGTTTTCAAACGCAATGTTATCCGTCCCTGTATTGTATATACTTTTCGATCCCTTTAAACTCAAAGTGAGCAGACCCCGACACTCTTGAGGGGTTATCCGGTGCAGAGGACAATCCATCTTTTTCTGCACGCCGTCTCTCGGTGGCAAATGTCCGTGATTTTACACTCTGGGGGTAACTGTGGCTCTTTATAACAACGCACTCTATCCCTCCTACGGCGTTGCGAAGCTGCGGACTCAGAAGGGGGCGCGCTGGGCGAAGCTGGTCGAGCGCCTCCGTCATCTGCCGTCTGTGGACCCGCAGGTTATGGCGTTCACCCTCCTGATGCGCCGCCTTCAGAAGCGACAGGGAGGTGACGTTCTGCCACATCACGCTTCCCTGTGCGCTGTATGTGCCCTGGAGGTGCTCTCCTCCTTTGAAGGGACGGAACAGGAGCTGCTCGATCTGTACCACCGGACTCTTGAGGAGCTAACGCATCGCCTTCAGACCCGGCGCGTGCGCAGGCTCTCCCGTGTGGCCGCGAAGACCGCCTGACAAACCTTCCTGCTCCGTCTGGAATTCCATACGAGCCTTCTCGTCGCTCCGGCAGTGCGGGGCGACGTTGCTTCTGCCGGATGGGGTGGTTTTCTCCCCTTCTGCCGTCTCTTCTGTCCGGTTACGCCATTTGTGTTTGTTTTCACAAAATAGTGATAAATATCACAAAAATTGACTATAATGCCTGTTACCTTCTATAATTTGATAGAAGGGCCATCCACACTGCACACTGCTCCACATTGCGGCTGAAGTCTCACAGACCTCTGCGGCAAAACAACTCCAACAGGGCCTGCAGGCTTGCCCTATAAATAGCCGCTTCAATGTTTATCGTTCCCCGGGCCCCTGTGAGATCGCTGCATCATTGATCGCCCTGTAGATATATCCCTGGCCGGGACAGGACACTCCCCTCATCATCAGGCTGGGCGAAGAACACCGTAGCTGCCCGACATCTGCGACGGCCATCTCAGGCCTGCCGCAGAATGCCGGTCTCGAAGGAGCGTGACAGGCCCAGAACTCTGGCACCTGCCGGTACGTTCGCGACTCCTGCATCGTAGGGAAAGGAGAGCAATCGCGCGGTGAACAGATCACAGAGCGGTTCGGTAGAAAAGCTACCCGTGGGGGCCGTGATGGTCGTTGGCGGGGGGATTGCGGGTATGCAGGCCTCGCTCGACCTGGCAGAGCAGGGCTTCAAGGTCTATCTGGTCGAGGTGCAATCAGCCATCGGCGGCAAGATGGCCCAGCTTGATAAAACGTTCCCCACCAACGACTGCGCCATGTGCACCATCTCCCCCCGGCTGGTTGATACGGGGCGTCACCCCAACATCGAGGTGCTGACAAAAACCGAGGTGCTCGGCATCAGCGGGGAGGCTGGACGCTTCAGCGTCCGCCTCCGCCGGGAGCCGCGCTACATAGACCCCGAAAAGTGTGTCGCCTGCGGGGACTGCGCCGGGGTCTGCCCTGTCGTCATTCCAGACCCCTTCAACGAGGGGCTTTCGCTCCGCCGGGCGGCTTACAAACTCTACCCGCAGGCCGTCCCCAACGCCTACGCGATTGAGAAGCGCGGTATCGCCCCCTGCCGGGACGCCTGCCCCGCCGGGCAGCGTGCTCAGGGATACATCGCCCTGATCCGTGAGGGGCGCTATCACGACGCTTTGCGTGTCATCAAGATGGACAACCCTTTCCCCGGCATCTGTGGGCGGATCTGTAACCATCGTTGCGAGACGGCCTGCAATCGCGGGCTGGTGGACGAACCGATTAACATCCGCGCCCTGAAACGCTTTGTGACGGACAAAGTGTACGCAGAGCCGCGTCAACCGGTCGAACCGGCCCCGCGCCTGCACAGGGAGCGCGTTGCCATCATCGGGGCGGGCCCGTGCGGCCTGACCGCCGCACAGGACCTTGTTCTTGCCGGTTATGGAGTGACCATCTTCGAGGCGATGCCGGTCGCCGGCGGGATGTTGCGCCTCGGCGTGCCGGAATATCGTCTCCCGACGGAGATCATCGAGCGGGAGGTGCAGGACATCATCGATCTGGGCGTTGACCTGCGCCTCAACCATCGCGTGGACAATCTGGATGACATCTTCGAGGAAGGTTTCGACGCCGTCCTGATCGCCGTCGGTGCGCACGAAGGTATCCGCCTCCCGATCCCCGGCGCCGATCTGGAGGGAGTGTTGATCAACACCCACTTCCTGCGGGATGTGCGGCTGGGGAAGTACGAGAACGGCGCGGAGGATGCTCCGCCGCTGGGGCAGCATGTGCTGGTGTTGGGCGGCGGGAATGTTGCCATTGACGTGGCACGGACGGCCATCCGGCTGGGGCGCGAGGTTCATCTGGCGTGTCTTGAGAGGCGTGACGAGATGCCCGCTCACCCCTGGGAAGTGGAAGCGGCTGAGGAGGAGGGTGTCGTCTTCCATCCGGGGCGCTCCTTTGAGCGCATCATCGGGGACGAAAACGGGCACGTGTGCGGCGTGGAGTGCCAGCTTGTCGAGTCCTTCCGTTTTGACGAGATGGGGCATTTGCACGTCGAGAAAGTGCCCGACTCCACGCATGTGATCCCCTGCGACACGGTGATCTTCTCCGTTGGGCAGCGGGCCGGGCTGGCCTTCATCCCCGACGACGCCGGAGTCGGGCTGACGGAGCGTCAGACCATCGCCGTCAATCCTAACACGCTGGCTGCCACCCGTGAGGGGGTCTTTGCAGCCGGTGACAGCGTCTCCGGCACGGCCTTTGTGATTGAGGCCGTTGCCAGCGGCCACCGGGCCGCCCGCTCGATCATCCGCTATCTGCGGGGCGAGCACCTTGAGCCGCCGCGCAGGCCGAAGCTCCCGGTTGTCCACCTCACGCGGGAGGAGATCGAGGAGCGCATCGCACGCGGCGAGATCAAGCCGCAGCCGCGGGTTCCCCTGCCGGAGTTGCCGGTTGAGGAACGCGTCCGCAGCTTTGCCGAGGTGGAGGGCGGCTACGACGACGAGTCGGCCCAACGTGAGGCAGCTCGCTGTCTGGCCTGCGGGATCTGCTCCGAGTGTATGAGTTGCACCTTTGCCTGTGGCGCGAACGCCATTGATCACGAGATGGTCGCGCGGGAAGAAACCATCGAGGTCGGCGCGGTCGTCCTTGCGCCGGGCTATCAGGTTTACCGGGCCGAACTCTCGGCAGAGTACGGGTACGGGCGTTACCCCAACGTGATCACCTCGCTCCAGTTTGAGCGTCTGCTCTCTGCCTCCGGCCCAACATCGGGACACATCCAGCGCCCCTCAGACGGGCAGATGCCCCGGCGGATCGCCTTCCTGCAATGCGTCGGTTCCCGTGATCAGAACCACGACTATTGCTCGGCGGTGTGCTGCATGTACGCCACCAAGGAGGCCGTCATCGCGAAGGAGCACCATCCCGAGCTGGATATCCATGTCTTCATGATGGACATGCGGGCCTTCTCCAAGGGCTACTGGAGCTACTTTGAGCAGGCGCGTGATCGCTATGGCGTCCGGTACACGCGCTGCCGGATCAGCGAGCTCCACGAGGACCCCCACACCCACAACCTGCTCCTGCGCTATCAGACCGAGGACGGGGAGCTTCGCAGCGAGGAGTTCGATCTGGTTGTCCTCTCGGTTGGGATGGAGATATCGGAATCCGTCCGCGAGCTGGGGCGTCGGCTGGGCGTTGAATTAGATGAATACGGCTTCTGCCACACGGTGCAGTTCAACCCGCTGGAAACCAGCCGCCCCGGCATTTATGCGGTTGGCCCTTTCCGTGAGCCGAAGGACATCCCCGAATCGGTTGTAGAGGCCAGCGGGGCAGCGGCGGCAGCCGCTACGCGACTCGGCGAGGCGCGTTTCACGCTTACCACACAGACTGAATACCCGCCGGAGCGAGATGTCACCGGCGAGGAACCACGTATCGGCGTGTTCGTCTGTCACTGTGGCTCGAATATCGGCGGGTATCTGGACGTGCCGGGGGTGGCCGAGTATGCCCGCTCTCTGCCCGGCGTGGTGTACGCGGAGGACAATCTGTACACCTGCTCGCAGGATACCATCGCCCACATCATCGAGCAGGTGAAGGCCCTCCGGTTAAACAGGGTGGTGGTTGCTTCGTGTACACCTCTCACCCATGGTCCGCTGTTTCAGGACGCTGTCCGGCAGGCCGGTTTGAACCCTTATCTGTTCGAGATGGCGAACATTCGGAACCAGTGCTCATGGGTCCATTCGAACGACTGGGAGGCCGCCACCGCCAAGGCAAAAGACCTGATACGTATGGCCGTTGCGCGGGCTGCCCTGCTCGAACCCCAGCCAGTAATTGACGTTCCCGTCCAGCGGACGGCGCTTGTGGTGGGCGGGGGAGCAGCCGGTTTGACGGCGGCGCTGTCGCTGGCGGAGCAGGGCTTCCCCGTCCATCTGGTGGAGCGGGAGGCCGAGCTTGGCGGGAACCTGCGCCACGTGTTCACCTCGGTGAACGGGCAGAATTCTCAGGCCATCCTGAAGCGGCTTATCGAGCAGGTCAGGGCCAACCCGTCTATCGCCGTCCATCTGGAGAGCGAGGTTGTCGCCTCGGACGGCTTCATGGGGAACTTCACCAGCACTATCCAGCATGCGAACGGCAACCGGATCGAGGTGCGACACGGCGTCACTATTCTGGCGACCGGCGGGCAGGAATACCGGGGGCCGGAGTATGGCTACGGAACCGACCCGCGCATCCTGACTCAACAGGAGTTTGAAGCACGTCTCACGGCGGGCGATGATCTGCCCGGCTCGGTGGTGATGATCCAGTGCGTTGGGCCTGCTGAAAAGTTCTGCAGCCGCATCTGTTGCACGGTGGCTCTCAAGAATGCGCTGGCGCTCAAAGAACGAAAGCCCGATGCGCAGGTGGTGATCCTGTACCGGGACATCCGTACCTACGGCTTCAAGGAGCGGCTGTACACCCGGGCCCGCGAACGGGGCGTGATCTTCGTGCGCTATGACGATGATCACCGGCCCACTGTCGAGCACGGAGACACTCTGACCATCCGGGCCTGGGAACCGGCTCTGAAGCGCCCGCTGCTGCTGACCCCCGATCTTCTGGTGCTGAGTATGCCCGTCGTACCCCGCTCCGATGCGGCGGAGGTCGGCTCGATCTTCAAGGCCAGCCTCGACGCGGACGGCTTCTTCATGGAGGCGCATGTCAAGCTGCGGCCCGTTGACTTTGCGACCGACGGGGTGTTTATGGCCGGGATGGCCCACTATCCCAAGCTGCTGGACGAGGCGATGATTCAGGCTCAGGCTGCCGCCGCACGCGCGGCGCGGGTGCTCAGCCGTGAAGCGCTGGCGGCGGGCGGGCGTGTGGCAGTGGTGGATACTTCGAGGTGCACGGCCTGTCTGACCTGTGTGCGCATCTGCCCCTTTGGCGTGCCGCATATCGAGCCGGACCTGGTCGGGGCGGGCGGCATCATGGGGGCGGCCTACATCGAACCGGCTGTGTGTCGCGGGTGTGGATCGTGTGCTGCCGAGTGCCCGGCGCAGGCGATCCAGCTCAAGCATTACACCGATGTGCAGATAGAGGCCGAAGTCTGCGCTCTGCTCAACCCGTCCGGCTTCGTGCCGCTTGACCGGATCGGGCTGAGGGAAGGAGAGGTGCAATGACCGAAAACTCCCGGATGAACATCGTGGCCTATTGCTGCGAACACTGCGCTTATGCGGCGGCTGATCTGGCGGGTGGGCTGCGAATGCAGTACCCCCCTGTGATCAAGGTGATCCAGTTGCCCTGCACCGGCAGGTTCGACGTGCTGACGGCTCTCCGCGCCTTTGAAGAGGGCGTTGACGGCATTCTTGTGGCCGGTTGACTGCCCGGCGAGTGCCATTACCTGGAGGGTAATGCAAACGCCAGGCGGCGCGTGGAGCGCCTCAAAGAACTGTTGGATCAGATCGGGCTGGAGCCGGAGCGGGTGCGGATGGTCAACCTCTCGGCGGCGATGGCCGGTGAGTTTGCTGCCAGGGCAACGGAGATGTCCGAGCAGGTCTCCGCGCTGGGGCCAAACCCTTTGCATACCCCCAACGGCACGGGGGGAGAAGAGATTCCCGGCGGGCGCGCTGGAAAGGCCGGAACACAGGAGTAGGGAACTATGGCTACGGTTATCGAAACCTATCGTCATCTTGTCACTCTGGCGGATGGGGCGCGATTGCTCCTCCGGCCTCTCACGGCTGATGACCGCGACGGGCTGATCGAGCTATACGCCTCGGCCTCACCGGAGGATTTACGTTCGCTGCGGCACGACGTCACCGATCCGGAAGTGATCCGAACCTGGGTGGATGAACTGGACTACAACCGCGTGCTGCCGCTGCTTGCTGTCATCAACGGGCGGATTGTGGGCAACGCCACCCTGCACCGGGGGGAAGGCCCTTACCGACACATCGGGGAGGTGCGCATCTTTCTGGCGAAGGACTTTCGTGGCCGCGGTCTGGGCACGGAAATGCTGAAGACACTCATCGAACTGGCCCGCAAAGAGGGGTTGCACTGGCTGCGGGCCGAGGTGTTCGCCAGCCAGCCTAAAGTCATCCGCGCCTTTGAGGGGCTGGGCTTTGAAAGGCGCTGTGTGCTCGAAGATTACTTTATGCTGCCCGATGGGCAGACGGAGGACGTTGTCGTTCTGCTGATGAGGCTGCTCAGGCGGGTAGGTGAGTTCTGATCGGCCCTGCCTGACGCCAGGGCACGCGATAAGGAGCCCAACCATGATCGTTGCGGAACAGAAAACGCTGGATGAGATCAAATCGCTGGTCGGGGACGCCCGGAAAGTGCTGGTCGTTGGCTGCGGAACCTGCGTGACGGTTTGCTTTGCCGGTGGCGCGCGCGAGGCGGCCATTGTAGCCACGTCGCTACGCATGGCGTCCAGACTGGAAGGTGTCGAGAGGGACGTTACAGATGTGACCGTCCAGCGCCAGTGCGAGTGGGAGTACCTGGACGGGATCGGGGAGAAGATCAGCGAGGCTGATGTGGTCCTCTCACTGGGCTGCGGGATCGGCGTACAGGCCATTGCCGAGCACTTCCCCGACGTGTGGGTTGTGCCGGGGTTGAACACGTCGTTTCTGGGCCTGCCCACTGAGCAGGGCGTCTGGGCAGAGCGATGCGCCGCCTGCGGAGATTGCATCCTCGGCCTGACGGGGGGTATCTGCCCCATCGCTCGCTGTTCCAAGTCGCTGCTCAACGGCCCGTGTGGTGGCTCAGAGGATGGGCACTGCGAGATTGACCCTGAAATCCCCTGCGCCTGGCAGTTGATTTACGAGAGGCTGGAGCGCATGGGCAGGCTGGATGCTCTGTTCGAGATTCAGCCACCGAAGGACTGGAGCACCTCACGCGATGGCGGCCCACGAAAGATCGTGCGTGCCGACCTGCGCCTGAGTCCAGAGGAGGAATAAGGCCATGACCGCCAGAGCAGCAGACAACGGGTACCTTTCCGGCTCGAACCTGGAGCGCGTGCTCCGGGCCGGGCATTTCGCCGTTACGGCTGAACTCGGCCCTCCGCAGAGCGCCGATGGCGACGTGATCCGCCGGAAGGCCGCCCTCCTCAAAGGCAACTGTGACGCGGTGAACATCACTGACAACCAGACGGCCATCGTCCGTATGTCCAGCATCGGCGCGGGAACTATCTTAGTGCAGGAGGGGCTGGAGCCGGTCATCCAGATGACCTGTCGCGACCGCAACCGCCTGGCGATCCAGAGCGACCTGCTGGGCGCGTATGCGCTGGGGATGCGCAACGTGTTGTGTCTCACCGGCGATCATCAGTCCTTCGGAAACCACCCCACCGCCAAGAATGTCTTCGACATTGATTCGATCCAGCTCGTGCAAATGGTGGCCGCGATGCGCGATGAGGGTATCTTCCAGTGCGGGGAGCCATTCAAGGGACAGGAGCCGCGCTTCTTCGTGGGGGCGGCGGCTGCACCCTTCGCCGATCCGGTTGAGTTCCGCCCCTATCGCCTCGCCAAGAAGGTGAAGGCGGGCGCGGATTTCATCCAGACCCAGCTTATCTACGACGTCGAGGCCTTCAGGAAGTATATGGAGAAGGTGCGTGAGCTGGGGCTGCATGAGCAGACTTATATCCTGGCCGGGGTGGGGCCGCTGAAAAGCCCCGGCATGGCACGCTACATGAAGAAAAACGTCCCCGGCATCCTGATGCCCGATGAGATCATTGAGCGGATGCAGGCGGCAGGCGCGGCCTGGGCTGGGAAGTCAAAGGATGAGCTGACCCCGGAGGAAAAGAAAGCCCGCTCCCGCGCCTGGCGAGAGGCGGGTATCAGGATTTGCATTGAGTTGATCCAGCAGTTGCGGGAGATCGAGGGCGTGGCTGGCGTGCACATCATGGCGATTGAGTGGGAAGAGGCGGTCGAGCCGATCGTCAGCGGAGCCGGTCTGCTGCCGCGCCCGGTTGTGGAAACGTCCGCTCCGCAGAAAGCGGCCAGCCCGGGAGGCAGCTAATGAAAGAGGAGCAACCATCTGTCAGCGCACCGATCGCCATCAACTCGGACCTGGCGCAGCGCGTCCTGGAGGAACTGGGGCAGAACGTGTACCTGTGCTATCAGTGCGTCAAATGCACCAGTGGTTGCCCGCTGGCCCGCTTCTTCGACTGGCAACCCAATCAGGTGATGCGTGCCCTTCAACTGGGGCAGGAGGACATCGCCCTGCGCTCCAGAACGCCCTGGCTGTGTGCTGCCTGTCAGACCTGCACAACGCGCTGCCCGCAGGGGCTGGACATCACCGCCATTATGGAGTTTCTGACCCGTGAGGCGCTCAGGCGGGGGATCGAGCCTCCTGTCTTGGAGGTCAACATCTTCAACGAGGCTTTCATGCGTGAGGTGCGCCTGTGGGGGCGGGCTTATGAGCTGGGCCTGATGGCGGAGATGAAGCTCCGCACGATACGCACACACAGCCCCCTTGAGGATGCCGACCTGGGGGCGAAGCTGCTTCGGAAGGGCAAGCTCTCGTTGCTGCCCCGTCCGGCACACCCACCCCGCCGCGTCCGGCCCGCCCCCGGGGCGACGGAGGCCGTCGCCTACTATCCGGGGTGCTCGCTGCATTCGACGGCGGTCGAGTTTGACACCTCGGCCAGAGCGGTCTGCAAGGCGCTGGGGATGACCCTGATTGAGCCGGAGGGGTGGATATGCTGTGGCAGTTCCGCCGCCCACCGCGCCGACCCGGACGCGGCGCTGCGCCTGCCGCTTGAAAACCTCGCCCTCATCGAGCGAAGCGGGTTTGCCGAGGTGACGATGCCCTGTGCGGCCTGCTTCAACCGCCATAAAACGGCCCTGTTCGAGCTCCGGCACGATGGGGAGCGCAAAAGCGCTGCGGACGAAGCGATAGGATACGAATACCGCGACACGGTGCGCGTCAACACGCTCATTGAGTCGATCCGGGAGCACGTCGGGGCGGAGGGGGTGGCAGCCAGAGTGAAGCGCCCCTTAAGCGGTCTGCGTGTCGTCTGCTACTACGGCTGCCTGCTGACCCGTCCTCCGGCAGTGACCGAAGCTCCAAATCCTGAGAACCCCACCGATATGGATGAGCTTCTGGCCGCGCTGGGGGCCGAGATTGTGGACTGGTCATACAAGACCTCCTGCTGCGGGGGTGTGCATTCGCTCACGCATCCAGAGATCGTGCTTGAGCTGAGCCGCTCACTGATCGAGCACGCCCGCGAGGCAGGGGCCGACGTGATCGCGGTGGCCTGCCCGCTCTGTCATACCAATCTGGATGCACGCCAGTTCCAGATGAAGCTGGATGAGCCGCTTCCGGTGCTCTACTTCACTCAGTTGATGGCGCTGGCGCTGGGCCTGTCGGCAGAAGCTGCCCTCGACAGGAACCTGATTGACCCGCATCCGGTTCTGCGACGCAGAGGGGTGCTGGACAGGGATGGTAATGGATGAGTAAGCAAAATCGGCAGTCAGAGGAGCGATGGATGTCTTTCACGATGTTTACCGGAACGCTCTCCTGCTACCTGAGTGCTAGAAAGGGGCTTGAACGTGGTCCCTGTAGATGCACTGAGCGAACTTGACGAATCTCTTGAACAGGCATGGCAGTCTCTCTGTAAAGCGTATGATGTAACCGCCCCCCTCCCTGATATGCAGACACTGTTTGAAGGGGCTGACCTGACCGCGCCTTCCCAGGCGGCGGGGATGGTGCTCGTCAATATGCTGTCGGAGATTCTTGAAGATGTCAGCCGGTTCTCGCCCTGGTATAAGATGCCCGCCAGTGCGTTCGGGCTGACCAGAGTATGCGACCAGTCAACCCGTCGTATCCGGTGGGTTCTCTCACCGGAGGCCGCGCGGCGATGGTGCGGGTTGTTGCAATCCCTGAGATGCACTATCCAGAGGAACGCTGGCCTGATCCGGGCCATCGTGTTGGTCGAGGGCCTGATGGAGGAACTCGCGCAGGATGATCCCTGCGTGACGGCCTCCTGTGGCTGCAATCCGCCCCGCACCATTCTGATTAATCAGTCCGTGCTGCTCAGCACGGAGATCGTGTGCGGAAGCTGCCAGCAACCGTTTCATCCGGCTGAAGGGGTGGCCCGTACCTGAAAGGTCCGCCAGGGAGGGGCGGCGACTCCCCCGCCGACGCTGAAAAACCCCGTTTCCGTCGCTGCGTCCGGCGATTTTCTCCGGTTTTCGTTGTCTTTCTGCGCCAGAGCGCTTACAATGGTAGCATGGCGTTAGAGGAGATCATCGCCACCCTGCGAGCCAGAGGATATCGGATCACTCTGCCGCGCCGCCAGACGCTCCAGATTCTGCTCCGGGCCCATTCCCACCTGACCTGCGAGCAGGTTCATCAACGCCTCGTGGCCCAGGGCCTCGACGTGGACGAGGCGACCACATATCGCACCCTGCAATGGCTCAAGGAAAATGGGATCATCGCCCAGACTGATCTGGGGCTGGGCGCGGACGTCTATTCCCTGATCGACTCCCCTCTTCATCATCATCTTGTCTGCCTGCGATGCGGGCGCATCAGCGAGATAAGCGATAGCCTGTTTGAACCCATCCGTCGGCAGGTCAGGGAGCGATATCACTTCGAGCCGCGCATTGAACACTGGGCTATTTTTGGGATTTGCGCTGAGTGCCAGTCGAATGAGAAGGGGAAGATAGAGCCGGGGAACCACGGCGAATCCGGGGAATAAACTGCGCCAGAAGTCCTTGTTACAAACCCAACCCTGTGATATGCTCTCAGCAAATAGGCTGTCTCCGAGAACAGGTTAAGCCCCAGAGGTAGCAATTTGCATCCAAAGAAGAGGGCGGCCCCGGATGGGGAGGCGTGCCCGTATCGGAATTCAGGAAGCCTGGAGTTTGGGGAGAACCATAGAAAATGACCGTTACTTCTGCTGATCGCAAACCGGCTGAGGCTGTCTCGTCCGGTGAGCCGCTCGAATATACGCCCCGCCCCGCCATCTGGGCGGATGTGCCGGATGAGAAGTGGAACGATTGGCGCTGGCAGATGAGCCACCGCCTGAACACGGTCGAGGAACTGGAACAGGTCATCAACCTCACCGATGAGGAACGCGAGGCCCTTAACGCCGAGGGGCTCTTCCGGGTGGACATCACGCCGTACTTCGCCAGTCTGCTTGAACCAGATGACCCCTGGGGGCCGATCCGTCATCAGGTGATCCCCAAGGGGCGCGAGCTGGTGAAGTTCGACTCAATGATGGCCGACTCGCTGGCCGAGGATGAGCACTCGCCTGTGCCGGGTCTGGTTCACCGTTACCCGGATCGCGTGCTGATGCTGGTCACCACTCAGTGCGCCACCTATTGCCGTTACTGCACACGCTCGCGCGTGGTGGGCGATCCGTCGGCCAACTTCAGCCGCGCTGACCATGACGCTCAGATCGAGTACCTGCGTAAAACGCCCCAGGTGCGCGACGTGCTCCTCTCCGGCGGCGACCCCCTGACGATGCCCCAGCGTATGCTGGAAGACCTCTTAAGGCGGCTCCGCGAGATACCGCACATCGAGGTTCTCCGCATCGGGTCGCGGGTTCCCGTCTTCCTGCCGCAGCGCATCACCGATGATCTGGTTGAGATGCTGCGTCAGTTTCACCCTCTGTGGATCAACATCCACGTGAACCATCCAAAGGAAATCACGCCTGAATTGAGCCGGGCGCTTGCCAGGCTGGCCGACGCAGGCATCCCGCTGGGCAACCAGTCGGTGCTGCTTCGTGATGTGAACGACAGCCCGGAGGTTCAGCTCGAGCTGGTGCACAAGCTGGTGAAGAACCGCGTGCGTCCCTACTACCTGTATCAGTGCGATCTGGTGCAGGGCGCGGGCCACTTCCGAACGCCCGTTTCGGTCGGCATAGAGATCATGGAGGCCCTGCGCGGTCACACGTCGGGTTTCGCCGTGCCGACCTACGTGATTGACGCGCCGGGCGGCGGAGGGAAGATCCCCCTCATGCCAAACTACGTCCTGAGCATGTCGCCGGGGCGGATCGTCCTGCGCAACTATGAAGGCTTCATCACCACCTACCGGGAGCCGGACGAGCCCTATCAGCGCCGCAGGCTCTATCTGGAGAAGCCCCCGCGTGAAGAGGGAGCCCAGAAGGGCGTGGCTGCGCTGAACGCTGGCGAGCACCTGACGATCAAGCCGGAGGGATACGATGAGATTCACCGGCGCGGTCGCAAAGGTGAACCCCCGAAGCGGGGCCGGCGTAATTACGAAGATCGCTATGATTAGAGGTTGCACCTGCACCCGATTGATTTCCGATCCTTACACACCCTGAGAGGAGAATGACGGAGATAATGCAATCGCTACTCAAGCGGCTGGATATGGGAGCGTTTGTGGATGCGCTGACGCCCCTGCTGGCCGTGCTGGCTGCCCTGTTCATCGGAGCGCTTATGCTCCTCGCCCTGGGAGCCAACCCGGTTGAGGCCTACACAGCCCTCCTTGAGGGAGCGTTTGGGAGCTTCAACGCGGTTGCCGACACAATCGTAAAGGCAACTCCCTTGCTTTTCGTCGGCCTGGGCATCTGCATCGCCTTTCGCGGTGGCGTGATCAACATCGGCGGCGAAGGCCAACTGGTCGCTGGAGCGGTGAGCGCCACGGCTGTCGCCCTGACGTTCCCCGACTGGCCGAGCTGGGCTATCATCCCCCTCTGCCTGGCGGTGGGCTTTCTGGCCGGGGCGATCTGGGGAGGCATTCCGGGGCTCCTGAAAGCGTACTTCAACGTCAACGAAATCCTGAGCACGATCATGATGAACCAGATCGCCGTTCAGGGGATGAACTTCCTGCTGCGCGGGATCATGATTGACCCCGTTCAGCTTGAGGCCGCTTCTCGCATCCCGCAGACGGCCCGCCTCTCCCCTGCCACCGATCTCCCCCGGCTGGTCCCAACTCGCCTGCATGCGGGGGCGCTGATCGCCGTGATTCTGGCCGTGCTGGTCTATATCTTCCTCTGGCGTACCACCATTGGCTACCGGATTCGGGCGGTCGGCCTGAACCCGGACGCGGCTCGCTATGCAGGGATTGATGTCAAACAGTATATGGTCCTCTCCCTGCTGCTCAGCGGGGCGCTGGCCGGATTAGGGGGCGCGGTTCAGGTTCTGGGGCTACACCATCGCATGTTCACCGATGGCTCAGCCATGGGCTTCACCGGCGGGGCTGGCTTTAATGGCATCGTGGCCGCGCTTTTCGGCCAGCTACACCCGCTGGGGACCATCCCGGCCTCGTTCTTCTTCGGGGCGCTGCTGGTCGGGGCCAATAAACTCCAGCGTGCCGTGCAGGTTCCCTCCGCACTGATCACGGCCCTCAACGGTCTGGTCGTTATCTTCGTCGTCAGCAGTGACATCTGGCGGCGGCGGCGGGCGCGGCGGCGCGAACTGGAAAAGGTGAGCGCGGCGCTGGCTGCGGCGACGGCGTCATCTGCAGAACATATGGAGGCCGCCGGTGATCGCTGAATTGTTGACTGCCAGGGTACTGATCGGGATAGCCGGTTCCGGGATTCGGCTGGCGACTTCCTATCTCTACGCAGCTCTGGGCGAGACGTTCGGGCAGCGCAGCGGTGTGCTCAACCTCGGTGTGGACGGTATCATGCTGATGGGGGCTTATTCCGCCTTCTACATCACCCGCAACACCGGTAGCCCCTGGCTGGGGCTTCTGGTTGCTCTCCTCGTCGGCACGGCGATGGGGCTGGCGATGGCCTTTATCAGCGTTACGCTCAAGGCTGAGCAGGGCATCAGCGGGATCGGTGTCTATCTGTTCGGCCTGGGCATGAGCGACCTGCTCTTCCAGAAGACGCTGGGCAACATCGAAACTATCAGCGGCTTTCAGTCTCTTCACATTCCGGCCCTCTCGGAGAGCAGTAACCTGCTCCTGCGTGCCATCGGCGAGATATTCCTCAGCCACAACATTCTGGTATACATCGCCTTTGCGCTGGTTCCGATCTCTGCCTTTGTGCTGAATAAGACTACCATCGGCCTCCAGATACGGGCCGTCGGCCAGAACCCGGAAGCAGCCGATACGCTGGGGGTGAACGTCAATCTGGTTCGCTACTGCACGGTGACGTTTGGCGGCCTGATGGCGGGCGCCGCGGGGGCTTCGCTCTCCATCGCTCTGCTGAACGTCTTCCAGCAGAATCTGACCGCCGGACAGGGGTTCATCGCGGTGGCGCTGGTGTACTTCGGCGCGTGGCGTCCGTTCGGTGTGCTGGCCGGGGCGATGATCTTCAGCCTGGTAAACGCTCTGCAGGTCTGGGTACAGGTGCTCGGCATCCCGATTCCGTCTGACATCGCCGTGATGATGCCCTATGTGCTGACGATCCTGGCGCTGGTTGTCGCCGTGCAGCGAGTCGAGGAACCGGCAGCCCTGACCAAGCCCTTTGAACGAGGGGAGCACTAGCCACATTGAGCGACTCCTGTTAAAGTTAGCTTTTATCCCTGCGATGACACGTTGCAGGGTGCAGGTGGTTTGTCTGACCGGATGGTGTACCATCCCTGGAATTTCCCGTTGAGAGGGGGTGATGTGGAGACCGAGAGACTTTACAGCTCGACTACCAGCCATGCGCTGGCGCAGGTAGAGTAACAGGGTATCGGTATAGATAAACCGTTACCAGCCAAGCCCCAACCACGAATCTTGAAATCAACGGGCTTACCTGGCGGGAACACAGAGAAACCTCACGAAGAGGCTTTGCCCGTGTTCCCCCGCGATATGACTTTCAAAGGAAGAAGGAGAGAGTTTCATGAAACTGCATCGCATCGTACTGGCTATGCTGCTCATCGTCGTTCTGGCTCTGGCGGCCTGCCAGCAGCCCGCAACGCCCGCTCCGGCTGAGGAAGAGGCTGCTCCCGCCGAGGAAGAAGCCGCTCCCGCCGAAGAGGAAGCAGCACCTGCGGAAGAAGAAGCGGCCCCTGCAGAAGAAGAGGCGGCTCCGGCTGAGGAAGAGGCGATGGCCGAGCCGTTCCGCGTTGCCGTCGTGATGCCCAGCGCCATCAACGACCTGGCCTTCAGCCAGAGCATGTACGACGCTCTGGTTGCCATCCAGGAGGAATGGGGCGAGGAGAACTTCGAGTTTGCCTACTCCGAGGGCATGTTCGTGGTGGACGACGCGGCAGCAGCTATCCGCGACTACGCCAGCCAGGGCTACGACCTGGTGATCGCGCACGGGTCGCAGTACGGTAGCTCGCTCGTTGAGATCGCCCCTGACTTCCCCGACACTTCGTTTGCCTGGGGCACGACGGTGGATACTTTCGCCGATCAGGGCATCACCAACGTTTTCGCTTATGAGGCCCGCTCTGAGCAGGGTGGCTACGTCAACGGTGTGATGGCTGCCATGCTGACGGAGAGCAATGTCATTGGCGTGATCGGCCCTATCGAGACTGGCGACGCCAAGCTCTACGTGGATGGCTTTGTGGCGGGTGTTGCAG
>DRKO01000220.1 GCA_011051745.1 Chloroflexota bacterium
ATCGGCTCCGGCGAGTGGGAGTGCGTCGCTCCGAGCTGCCGTCCCCCGCCGGTTGTCGTCCGGATCACCATCGGCACGCTGAACTGTCCACCGAACATATACCGTGCCTTGGCGGCGTGGTTGACGATTGCGTCCAGCGCGAGGAACGCGAAGTTGATCGTCATGATCTCGGCGATGGGGCGCAGGCCGTTCATCGCCGCGCCGACCGCTGCCCCGACGATCACCATCTCGGCGATGGGGGTGTCGCGCACCCGTTTCTCGCCGAAGTGATCGTAGAAGCCGCGCGTCACGGCGTATGTGCCGCCCCACACGCCGACTTCCTCACCCAGAATGAAGATGTTCTCGTCGCGTTCCATCTCCTCCCACAGCGCCTCGGAGATGGCCTCACGGAAGGTCTTTACCTCGGTTTCGCCGGTAGAAGCGGCGTCCGACCTGACAGCACTAGACATAGACATCGGTATACAACTCCTCCGGGGCAGGGTCAGGGCTGTTTTTGGCGAATTCGACCGCGTCCTCGATCTCCAGATCAACGTCCTCGTCTATCTTTTCGAGGTCTTCTCTGGTTGCCAGCCCTTCCTCTAATAGATGGGCTCCCCACCGATCAATCGGATCATCGGCCTTCTTGGCCTCGACCTCGTGGACGGGCCGGTAACGTTCCGGGTCGCCCATCGAGTGACCGCGATAACGGTAAGTGATCGCCTCGATCAGGAACGGCCCCTCGCCGGAACGGACGTACCCGGCGGCCTCGACGAAGTTCTCATACACCGCCAGCAGGTCCATGCCGTCCACCTGAACGCAGCAGGGCATCCCGTAGGCCTCCGCCTTCTGCACCAGATCGGAGACCGCCGAGGCCCGCGTAACGGCGGTCCCCATCCCGTACTGGTTGTTCTCGATCACCCACACGACGGGCAGCTTCCAGACGCCGGAGAGGTTGAGGGCCTCGTGGAAATAGCCGATGTTGGTTGAGCCGTCGCCCATGAAGGCCATCGTGATGCGATCCTCGCCCCGATACTGATCCGCTAAGGCGATTCCGGCGGCCAGGGGCAGATGTCCGCCCACGATTGCCCAGCCGCCCCAGAAACGCTTCTCCTTATCGGCCAGGTGCATCGAGCCGCCCTTGCCCTTGCTGACGCCGGTCGCCTTGCCGAGCATCTCGGCCATCACGTTCCGCGTGGGCAGGCCCCGCGCCAGCGCCACTCCATGATCCCGGTAGGCGGTGATCAGGTTATCGTCGGGGCGCAGGGCGTAGCGGGCGGCGACGGCGATCGCCTCCTGTCCGATGTACAGATGCAGGAAGCCGCCGATGTCGCCCGCCGCGTACAGTTCGGCGCACTTTTCCTCAAAGCGCCTGATGAGCATCATCAGGCGATAGGCCTCCAGCTTTTGCTCTTTCGTTAACGACATACACCTTCTCCAGACTGATAATTTTGACTATGTTTATCTGAATAACGCCCCTATTGTACCGAATCTCAGAGGGTAAAACACATCCTGAGAGGGGCAGTTGCTTTCAAAGGCTATCAAGTTGGGGAGCGGGGCGGCGGATGTGTGGCGGCCTTGTCCTCCTGAGCGCGGTCGCGCTCGCTCCGTCCCCCGCCGAAACCCTCCCTGCCCTTTCTCCTCCGCCGATTTCGGGTTACACTCCCGACATGACGATCACGCTCGATGTCTCCCCTGCGGTCAATGGACGGGCCGGGCTGGGACGATATGCGGCCACGCTGGCGGCGGCGCTGGAGCGGGAACGCCCCGGCGCGGTGCGGCTCTTTGCCAACCTCACATCCGGGGCACGCGACCTGCCGGAGCTGGCCGGATTGCCCCTGCGCAGCGTGCGGATCGGGTACAAGCCCTGGCGGATGGCCGTCTGGCTGGGGCAACTGGCCGGGGTGGGGTTCGACCGCCTGCTTCCGGCGGGCTCGGCGCTGTTCCACGCCACCGAACATCTGCTCCTCCCTCTGCGCCGCCTTCCGACCGTCCTGACCGTCCACGACCTGATCTACCGCCTCTTTCCGGCCCATCACAGGCGGCTCAATTACTGGTATCTCAACGCGGCGATGCCGCTCTACGTCCGGCGGGCCAGCCACATCATCACGATCAGCGAAAGCAGCAAGCGCGACCTGATGCGCCTCTACGGGACGCCCGCCGAAAAGATCACGGTGATCTACGAGGCGGCGGCCCCGCACTTCAAGCCCCCGCCCGCCGAACGGATCGAGGCCGTGCGGGTCCGCTACGGTCTGCCGGAACGCACCCTGATAACCGTCGGGACCATCGAGCCGCGCAAAAACCTGCCCCGCCTGATCGAGGCGCTGGCCGCGCTGCGCCGCGACGATCCGGCGTTGCGGCTGGTGATCGCGGGGGCGAAAGGCTGGCTGACTGGCGGGTTCTTCGCGGCGCTGGAGCGTTTCGGGCAGCAGGAAGCGGTGATCCTGCCCGGCTACGTCTCTGACGAGGACCTTCCCGCCCTCTACGCGGGCGCGACCGTTGCCGTGCAACCCTCCCTGTACGAGGGGTTCGGGTTGCCGGTGCTGGAGGCGATGGCCTGCGGCGTTCCGGTGGCCTGCAGTGCGACCTCCAGCCTGGGGGAGATCGCGGGCGATGCCGCGCTGACCTTCGATCCGGAGAACGTGGAGGAGATTATCGCGGCGCTGCGCCGCCTGCTGGCGGACGCCGATCTGCGTGAAGAGCTGCGCCGGAAGGGTTTCGCGCGGGCGGCGGAGTTCTCATGGGAGCGGGCGGCGCGGGAGACGTGGGCAGTGTACGACAGGCTGATGGTAACCGGAGGATGAGGGGATGGCGGAGCACTCGACAGGCGATGAACGCGAACCTTCCCTGAGCGGAAGCTGGGAGCGGATCGATCACTCGCCCCGTCTCGGCGGGCGGGAGGGGCTGGCGAAGCTGCTCCGTGCGCTGAACGACCCCGATCGAGAGGTGCGGGTGGCCGCCGCCGGGGCCCTGCTGGAGATCGGGCAGCCGGACGCCGTGCAGGCCCTCATCGAAGTGCTGGAAAAGCGACCATCAGAGACGGATGGGCAGGCAGGCACAGACCCACCGGTCAGCAATACGTGCATACTCATAGTCGGCGATGAGCCTTCCATGGTCCCGCTCCTGCGGATCATGATGGAGCGAGCCGGTTATCGCCCCATCATTGCCGGAGATGGCTACGAGGCCTGCGAGCTGGCCGCCGAACTGAGACCCGACATTTTCCTGATTCAGGGGTCTGACGTGCTCCCCTCCAGTCTGGAGGTGATAGGGAGGGTTGCCAGCATCTCGCCGGAGTCGCAGATCATCATGCTCACGGCAGGGGGAACGCCCCGGGACCTCGCCCTGGAAGCGGGGGTGACCCATTACAGGCTCGTACCGCTCACCGTGGAGGAGATTTGCTCCCTCGTGTCCCGCGGGACGGTCGCCGGAACGATCATCAGCGGGGCGTTGAGACGCATCAGCCGGGAGCGGGCGTTTGAGGCGCTGATCGCCGGGCTCGGCACGGCGGACAGGCAGACACGGACGGTCATCCTTGATGTGCTGGCCCGCCACAAATGGGAAAGCCTGCCCCATCTGCTCGAGGCGCTCACCGGCAGCGATCCGCGCCTCCGCTGGGGGGCGATCCGGGCGCTGGAACTGATCCACCATCCAGACACTGTCCCGGCCCTGATCCGGACGCTGGATGACTCCGACCCCACCGTGCACGTGGCGGCGATCCGGGCGCTGGAGCAGATCGGGACACCGGAGGCGCTGGAGGCGGTCGCACGGACCAGAGCCAGCCGGGAGCGGATCGCCGATCATTGAAGGTGGGGGGAATACTCGACCGTCGGCGGGAAGGCATGACGACCGGCCCTCTGCCCGCCTGAGGGCTCATCGGCCCCCGTTTCCGGGGACATATCAGGCATCGGACGGGGACGCGCTGCTCTCTTCTTTCTGCTCTTTGCCGTTCCTGCCGCCTGTCTTTCCGGCGGCCTCTGCCGGGGGGGCCTTCTTCGCCGCGTTCCGCTTCTGTGCTTCCCGCCGCTCTGCCCGTGCTTTCTCCCGGCCTACGGCCCGCTCCAGCAGGCAGATCAACTCGTCCACCGAGAAGCTGCCTTTTCGGAGCGTGCCCACCACGCCCGGTAGCAGGCTCAGACGGGGGTCATCCTCGACGAGGGCGGAGAGGAGCACGACAGATATCTCTCTGCCCCCCGCCAGATTGCGCAGACGGCTGAGCGTGGTGAAGCCGTCCAGATCGGGCATCATCAGGTCCAGCACAACGGCCACAGGCGGATCGCGCCGGACGATTCGGAGAGCTTCCTCGCCGTTGATCGCCTCCCGGCCCTCTATCCCCAGCATGTCCAGCACGTCCAGAACCAGACGACGCACGTCGGGATGATCATCCACTACCAGTACGTAACCGTTCATCCCGGCCTCTCTTCCAACCACTCACGTTCTCCGGCCTGTTCCCCGCCCGCCCCGGACGGTACAATCCGGCTGTGGCGGGGTACGCCCTGACTCCGCCTTATACGAAAAATATATCACACTTCGCCGGAAAAGATAGTCAGGGGGGTGGGTCGCCACCCCCGAAAAAAGAGGGGGAAATGCAGACACTGACAGCCGGATGTGCACAGCCGCTCCCCCCGCGTGCGGTGGAGGCGATCCGCCTCTTCAACGCCGGGGAGTATTACCGACAGCACGATCTGCTGGAGGAACTGTGGAGGGAGACGGAGGAGCCGATCCGCGATCTCTACCGCGCCGTCCTTCAGGTCGGGATCGCCTATTATCAGGTGCTCCGGGGGAACCGTCGCGGAGCGTTGAAGATGCTCCGGCGCAGCCTGCGGTGGCTTGACGCTCTGCCGGACGTGTGTCAGGGGGTGGATGTCGCCGACCTGCGGGAGGGCGTCCGCCACCTGCGCGAGGTGCTGATGAGCACCCCGCCGGGGGCCGACATCACCGCTCTGGATCGCTCGCTGTTCAGGCCGGTTCGGTTGATCTCAGAGGGAGGGTGAGGTCTTGCCGCCCGGCAGAGGTTCGGCCCTGACCTTTGCCTGCTCAAGCACGCTTTTCAGACGCCGGATGGAGAAGTCGCCCTTGGGGATCACACCGGCCACGCCCGGCAGCTTCCGCATGTGGCGCTCGTTGTCGATCATGGCCGACATCAGGATGACCGGAATACGCCGGGTGAGGGGGTCCGCCTGGAGCCGAACCAGCGTGCTGAAGCCGTCCATGACCGGCATCATCAGGTCGAGCATGATGGCGGCGGGGGGGTTCTCGTGCACCATCTGGAGGGCCTGAACGCCGTTGACCGCCTTACGGGTCTTCACGCCCAGCATCGTGAGCACGTCTGTGATCAGCCCTCGCACATCGGGATCATCGTCAACGATCAGCACATAGTTACCCATCTGGTCATCCCTACACACAACTTTACCGGTCTCGCGCTTCCCCCCTCTCACACGATTATATTACATCGGTTTGATTTCTGAACCAGTACCGCATGCCTAATTTCCCTCCGGCGGAGTTTCTCCGGCTGGTGGCTGTTCGTCACGATGGGCGGGCGGGGAGGCCCGACGTGATCACCCTCCGAACGTCGCGATGTCCCTCCCGGCGCCCCACGTCCTCTGTTGAGTCGCCGCGCACAGCGGTTATAATCGGAAGGGATGCTCTTTTCTCTCCCCGGAAGGCAGGAGATACATCATGAAGCACGCCGCCGCAACACGAGAGGTGCGTTACTGGCTGCCGCCTCTCATCCTCTATCTCGCCGCGAGTCTGCTATATAACGCCTCCTTCCCCGTCATGGAGATTCCGGACGAGCCATATCACTACGGATATATCGAGCAGCTCCGCCGGGGAGAGGGTTTCCCCGACCCCACAACTGCCCCCGATAATCTGGCGGAATTCGAGTCCTCGCAGGCTCCCCTGTATTACATGACGGCTGCCGCGGTGTTGCGCCTGTTCCCCGATCTTCCCGCCTGGGGAGGGGTTCAGGAGTTGAAGCTCAACCGCTGGTTTGGCGCATATCCCGGCGGTCTGGATAACAAGAATATCTTCCTGCACAATCTGGACGATCCGGAGCAGTGGTTTCAGGGGATCGGGAAGGGCGTCCGCGTGGCCCGGCTGGTCGCCATGGCCTACGGGCTGGTAAGCGTGCTGGCTGCTTACCTGCTGGCGCGTGAGGTCACAACGGGAGTCCCCTGGCTTCCGGCTCTGGCGGGGGCGCTGGTGGCGTTCAACCCCCGCTTTATCCAGATCGGCGCTGCGGTGCAGAACGACACAGCCGCCGCGGCCTTTGTCGGGCTGACGCTCTGGCGGATGGCCCGGATCGTCAGACGGCGTCCTTCCGCCCGGTGGGAATACGCGCTGGCAGGTCTGTTTGCCGGGCTGGCGGCGATCAGCAAAAGCAGCGCTCTGACCACCTTCCCGCTCCTCCTGTTCGGGCTGGGGCTGGCGTGGGCCGCTGATCGGAAGGAGCGCTCCTCCGCATCGCTCACAGAGTGGGGGAAGCGGGCCGTTGCACTTCTCGGAACGGCGGCAGTCTCCGGCGGGTGGTGGTACGTGCTGAACGCTGTGCTGTATGGCGATCCGCTCCGCAGCAGCGCCTATGAAAGCTACCCTCTGGTATATCCGGGGCTTCGGAGGTTGCGGGACCTCCTCCCCGACCTCCCCCGCAGCCTGTTTTCCTACTGGGCTGATCTGGGATATGGCGGCGATCTGAGCCCCGGTCCGCTGTTCTACGCCGGAGCCTGGGCGATCGTCGCTCTCTCCCTGATCGGCCTGATCCGCTGGATGTGGAACCACCGGCCCGCCGCCGGTGGGGAAGAGCAACCCCGCAGGGGGTTACGGTCGTGGGCGCTGCTCCTGCTGATTGCCAGCGAGGGGGTCATGGCGATCGCGGTGTACATTCGCCTGCAACAGACGTTTAACTTCGCCTGGGGGCGGCTCCTGTTGCCGGGCGTTGCGGCTTTTGCCACCCTGATGGCCGTCGGCCTGTACCACCTCTGGCCCCGCCGCCTGATCGGGCAGATCGCTGCCCTCTTTCTGATGGTATACGCCTTTCTGATCCCCGCTCTGGTGTTGCTCCCGGCCTATCTCCCGCCGCGCGTTTCGGAGGTCCCCCCGTTGCTGGAGAGGCTGGACTGGCGATACGGGGAGGTTGTCCGGCTGGTCGGCTACGATATGGAATCCCGCGTGATCGTGGCCGGGCAGGAGCGCCGCGTCACCCTCTGCTGGGAGACGCTCGCCAGGCCGGAGATTGATTATGCGTTTGCGCTGCACTTTGTGGGGCCGGAGAATCGCCTTGTGGGGGCCAGGGATTCCTATCACGGGCTGGGGCGTTATCCCTCATCGGTATGGCGGACAGGAGACCTGTTCTGTGATGAGGTGGGGGTGAGCGTTGCCCCGGACCTGGAGCCAGCACAGATCTACCAGATCGAGATCAGCGTCTACGATCCGGACACGCTGGTAAGGCTGCCGGTGTATGACAGCAGCGGCGCGGAGGCCCCTCCTTTTGCTGGCTGGGTGAAAGCGCCCTCCCACGCGGAAATCCCCTCAACCGCTCTGCCTGTGGATGTTGTGTTCGGGGATAAAATCGCCCTGCGCGGCTATGCACCCGGCACAGGCTCCCTGACGCTGTACTGGGAGGCCCTGACCGCCCCGCAGGAAGACCTGACCGTGTTTGTCCATGTGGTTGACGGGGACGGGAATATCGTCGCTCAGGATGATAGCCTGCCCCGGCAGGGGCGCTACCCCACCCGGGCCTGGGACGCGGGCGAGATCATCGCCGATGAGCACCCGGTCAGTCTGCCCGCCTCTGCCAGCAGGATATACGTCGGGCTGTATCGTGCCGCCACTGGGGAGCGGTTGCCCGCCATGGCAGGAGGGCAGCGTTTACCCAACGACGCGGTGGAGCTTTCGCCGGACTAGCGCCCGCTCTGCGAATGGATGCGCCTTCTGATCGGGGGATGCTTGGCAGATAGCCTGAAGACGTATAGAATGGTGAACAGTGAGCGGTTCTTCTCTCCCACAATGAGGTGACCATGCTTCCTCTGCGCGATACGATTCGCTCGGAATCGTTCCCCATCGTTAACACGCTGCTGATCACGCTGAACGTGCTGGTCTTTCTATTCGAAGCAGCGCTGGAGCCAGCCCAGTTTGAAACCCTGCTCCGCGTCTTCGGGCTGGTCCCGGCCCGGCTGTTCCTCGGCAGGCCGACAGTCTGGATCACGATCTTCACCTCGATGTTTATGCATGGAAGCTGGATTCACCTGATCAGCAACATGTGGGCGCTCTACCTCTTCGGGGACAACGTCGAGGATCGGATGGGGTCTTTCCGCTATCTGATCTTCTACCTGCTGTCGGGGGTCTTCGCCGCGCTGACGCAGGTCTTCTTCTCCCCCGCCTCACGCGTGCCGACGGTCGGAGCAAGCGGGGCCATCGCCGGAGTGCTGGGGGCTTATTTTGTGCTGTTCCCGACGGCGCGGGTGATCACGCTCATACCGGTTTTCTTCCTGCCCTGGTTTGTTGAGATCAGCGCGTACTTTTACCTGGGCTTCTGGTTCCTCTCGCAGCTATGGTCAGGGCTTCTGAGCCTGGGGGCGCGGGGCGACTTCGGCGGGATCGCGTGGTGGGCACATGTGGGTGGGTTTGTGTTCGGGATGTTGATGGTACACCTCTTCGCCCGCCCTTACCGGCGACATCGTCAGGCCTATGTGGACGAATACTATCCCTGGTGATCACGTTCGACAAGCAGAGGAGAAACCAGCATCATGGATATTAACCTGATCAACCTGTTCTGGCTCTTCCTGATGATCTCGTCCCTCCAGCCGCTGATCCAGCAGCGGATGCTGGAAGCCGCCCGGCTGCGGATGATGCGTCGTCTGGAGGAGAAACGGGGCAGCCGCGTGATCCTGCTGATCCATCGGCAGGAGACGCTCTCGCTGCTCGGCTTCCCGCTGGCCCGCTTTATTGACATTCAGGACTCGGAGGCCATCCTGCGGGCGATCAAGATGACGAGCGACGATGTCCCGATCGATCTGGTGCTGCACACACCGGGCGGGCTGGTGCTGGCCGCTGAGCAGATCGCGCATGCCCTGTGCCGTCATCCGGCCAGGGTGACGGTCTTTGTGCCGCATTACGCGATGTCGGGCGGGACGCTGATCGCGCTGGCCGCCGATGAGATCGTGATGGACGAAAACGCCGTCCTCGGCCCGGTGGACCCGCAGTTGAGCAACATGCCCGCCGCCTCGATCCTCTCGGTGCTGGAGCAGAAGGACGTTAACGAAATTGACGACCAGACGCTCATCCTGGCCGATGTTTCCCGCAAGGCCATCGCGCAGGTCAAGCGAACCGTTCGGGACATCCTCACCTATCGTGACGTTCCGGAGGGCGAGGCGGAGGAACTGGCCGAGATACTCGCCACCGGACGCTGGACGCATGATTACCCGATCAGCGTGGAAGAGGCGAAAGAGCTGGGATTGCCGATCTCAACCGAGATGCCGGAGGAGATTTACAAGCTGATGAACCTTTACCCGCAGACCAGCCAGCGGAGGCCTTCGGTGCAGTATATCCCGCTCCCCTACACCGAGCGTCCCTCCCGTTCGCGGCCTGCGGGCAACGGGCAGGCGGGCTAGGAGCAGCCGGTTACAGGCGGAGGAGGCCGGGCGGCTCATCCGGGGCGCAGCGGCGCTCAGGAGAAGATGATTGTGCCGGGCCTCCCCGCCTGCACAGGAGCCGGTCAGCTAC
>DRKO01000221.1 GCA_011051745.1 Chloroflexota bacterium
AAGGGGGGCAATACGACGCCGCCTATGAGCAACTCCAGCACGTCTTTATGACGTACCCCCAGAGCTACGAGGCACTCAGCGCGTTGATCGCGCTGCGGGACGCCGGATATGAGCTTGACCCCTACCAGCGCGGGCTGGTCAACTTCAACAACGGCCTGTATGAGAACGCGCCCCGCTACTTCTATGACTACCTGGCCGCCACCAACCCCCGCGACTACCGCCCGGAAGCCTATCTGTATATTGCGTACTCGTACCGCGCCATCGGAAACCTTCAGGCTGCGCTGACCGAACTCCAGACGCTGATCAACAATTTCGATCCAGAGGATGAAGCGTGGGGGGATGCCTGGCTGGAGATGGCCGACATCTACGCCGAACTGGGCAACCCGGACGCCGCCTACGCCACCTATGAGCAACTGGTGGCCGATTATCCAGAGCTACCTCAGGCCGCCGAGGCACTCTATCAGGCCGGAAAGCTCTCCGAATCGCTGGGCGACAACAGCCGGGCGATAGCGTATTATCAGCGCCTCGCGGACGAATATCCCGCCGACTCACGGGCCGCCGAAGGGCTGTTCCACATCGGGCTGGTGACCTATCAGGCGGGCGATCTGGCCGCCGCCGAATCACTGTTCAGCAACGCAGCGCAGCTTCCGGCCAACCAGAACCCGGCGGCCAGCTACTTCTGGCTGGGGCGGACACTGCTTGAGGCCGGACGAAGCGAGGAAGCGACCAGCGCCTTTAACACCGTCATCGCGCTGGATGAGGGGGGCTACTACGCCCTCCGCGCCGCCGACCTGATGAGCGGGCGGACGCCGTTCGAGCCGCCGTCCGGCGTCCGAATCCCCTCCGATCCCGACGAGGGCCGCACCGAGGCCGAGCAATGGCTGGTGGAGCGGTTCGGGCTGGCGGCCTCGCCCCCGCTGGCCGAAAGCCTGCGCGGCGACATCGCGACTGACACCCGTCTGCTGCGGGGCAAAGAGCTATGGGACCTGGGGCTGGTGAGCGATGCCCGGCAAGATTTCGAGAGCCTGCGGAAAGACTTTCAGGAAGACCCGCTGGCGAGCTATCAGCTTGCCATTTACTTCCGCGAGATCGGCCTGTACCGCTCGTCCATTCTGGCGACCCGGAGCGTCCATCGGCTGGCCGGAGTTGACCCGCTCGACGGCCCGGCCTTCCTCGCCCGGCTGCGCTTCCCCACCTACTTTTCCGATCTGGTGATCAGCTACGCACAGCAGTACGATCTCGATCCTCTGTTCGTGTTCGCGCTGATCTGGCAGGAAAGCCTGTTTGAAGGTTTCGCCGTTTCGTCAGCTTCCGCGCAGGGGTTGATGCAGATATGGCCGCCGACGGGCGAGGACATCGCCGCGCGGCTTGGCTGGCCGAACTACCAGCCAAGCGACCTGCAACGGCCCCTCGTCAGCGTGGCCTTCGGCACGTGGCTGCTCCGTGAGGAGCTTGATCGCTTCGACGGCGACCCCTTCGCAGCACTGGCCGCCTACAACGCCGGGCCGGGCAACACGGCCACCTGGCTTGAGGCGGCGGGCGGCGACCCGGACCTGTTCGTCGAGATGATCACCCTGCCGGAGCCACAGAGTTACATCCGGCTGATTTACGCGCACTACGACATTTACCGCACGCTCTACGGAGTGCCATAAACGCGATGACTTTCGCCATCGCCACCCCTCCGGTAAACTGGGGGCGGCCTCCGATCGGCGGGAGACATTTCGGCTCGCCGGGCAGGCATCTCTGTGAACCCAGCACCTTCAGGACACGAAAGGCAAAGTTATGGTTCGCCGGATCACGGAGCAAACTTTCCATACGGGGCGCATTTCCTACATGCAGGCGCGCGGCCTGACAGGCCTGGACTACCCCGTCCTGATGCGCCCTCTGGAAAAGCGGTACGACTACGTGGTCGCCCGTCAGCCATTTGAAGACCGGGCCGGACTGTTCTACCGGGTCTGGGAGCCTACCCGCCTGATGCATCTGGTCGCAACCGACACGTTCAACAACTGGTACACCGGCCATCCCCAGCGGATCGAGGATGACGCGGCCATCTGGGAGGCGTTGAAGCGCATCCACCGCATCGCAAGCGCGGCCCACCCGGAGGCCCGCGAACAGGCCCCCGATGTGATCGGGCGGGTGTCCGACTATCTCAGCGAGAAGCGGGGCGAACCCGTTCCGGTGGTTTCACTGGAGTGCGTGGCGGAGATTTACCGGGCCTGGGGGTCGCTGGTCTTCCCCCACTTCATAACGGCGGCGGTCGTCCCCGCCACCCTGCTCCTGATGCTCGGCGTCCCGCGTGAGCGCGTCGCGATCTTCGGGATGTACTATCAGGACCCGACCGTCTACTACTATCCGAACAGCGACTGGCAGGCCGGTTTCATGGTCGGCACGCCCTTCTACGCCCTGCTGGGGGTGTACGTGGGGGGCTACTGGATGCTGATCGACTTCACGCTGCTGGCGGATGAGCCGGGGGGACGTTTCCCCCGCAGGCCACGCCCTCATCTGCGCTCGCCGGAGATGGGTTACCATCCAGACGACGGTTCACGAATGGTGATTGACTACGAGCACCCCTACACGATGATCTTCGCCCCGCGCGGGCCGTACAGCCGCCGCTCCCCCCTGCTGACCCGCATCCCCCTGATCGAACTGCGACGCGCCTACGGATTGTGAGCGGCCCGTCTTCCGCTATTTGCCGCCATCCACTGGAGCGTACACCTCGTCAAAGATATCAGCCCCAGTGATCGGCTCGCCCGTCGCGGGGTCCCGCCCGGTGGCGACGCTCAGATCGCGCCGGAAGCCATGCGCCAGATCAACGCCGACAGCCTCCCGCGTGAGCCTGATGGCATATGCCGCGCTGGCGATCCCGTAGCGGGTGGAAAGCGCGGTAAGCTCCCCGAAGAAGTACGTACAACTGGCATACATCGCCTGACGGTAATACTGGGCCTCGACCAGCTTCAACAAACGGCTGGCAGCCTCACCGGTGAGATCGATCCCCCGCTCGCTCAGGAACTTCTCCGCCGGAGTGTAGCCCAGCTTCACCTCGATATAGGCATCACGCAGCGCCAGCGGGTCCACATCGCCCAGCCGTTCCACCTCTTCACGGTAGATGCCGTCTATCTCACAGCGCAGGTTATCCTGCGCCCGGCGCACGGCCCCTTTCCAGCAGGAATCGCCGGGCGTGTCGGGCGAGCCTGTCGCCCAGCGCCCCAGTCCGTAGCTGGAACTCCAGGCGGTATTCTCCCTGATCTCGACGGTATCCACCGGCCCGGTCATTCGGAGATAGCGGCTCAGGGTGAGGACTTCGTATCCGGCGGCCTGCGCTTCATAGGTCAGGAGCCAGTGCAGAAACTGCTCTTCGCCCGGCCAGTGATGGCCGAACGTCTCCCCATCGGTGGCGATGAGCGTCAGCGGCCCGGCCTCGCGGCGGCGCGGGGCGAGAACGGTCCGCGCCCAGCGACCGGCCCCCCCGAAACGTCCCAGATTGAAAGCGATGTCGTTGGAAAGCCCCTCATCCCGGACAAAGACTTTGATCCGCCCTCCCCCCGGCAGGCGAACCCAGAACGGGCCGGAGCCGGGCGGCTTCTCCTTCACCTGACTCTCGGTGAGGATCGTCCATTCGATGCCCTGTTCGGCCAGCACCTCAAGCGTCTCATAGTCCACCGCCATCTCCGGCAGCCACATGCCCTGCGTGGGGTGGCCGAAGCGGTGGACAAAGACCCGTTTTCCCCACGCCACCTGAGTGACCTTATCCTCCCGACGGGAGAGGGGCAGGATAGTATGGTGTATCGGCTGGGCAATTGCATTCCCCACGCCGTATCGCTCAAGGTGGCTGGCGTCGGCCTGAATAATGCGCTCGTACACGTCCGGCGCTTCGGCGGCCAGCCAGGCGGCGAGCGTCTCCCCCACGTTGAACGAGATGCGCTCGAAGTTGCCCAGCCGGGCGTTCGGCTCGTAGCACTCGGCGGTGATGCGGGCGTTCCAGTTTTCGTAGGGGGCGGCGTCCGGCTCCCTGAGCGGCTCCCGGCTGAAGGGGTTCCCGCGCGGCGGCTGGTAGAAGTGGCCGTGAACACACAGGTATCTGGTCTCTGGCATCGGAGTTCTACCTGTTTCCCTTCTCAGACCTGACGCAGCGTAAAGGCAAGCGAAACACGCCACTGCTGGCCGGGGCTCAGACGGAGCGGCCACCAGAGCAGAAGGGTTGTGCCCTGATAGTTGCGCTCAAAGCCCGCCTCCGAGGCCGAGACGGTCTCCAGCGGGAAACGCCACATACTGGCCGGACGGTCGGTATCCACGTGAACCTCGATCCCCCACAGCTCGCTGGTGAGGGTGTAATCCTCCACCTCGTCATCGGCGGCGATCTCGGTCAGCCGGTATCGCGCGAAGCCGACCGTCAGATACGTGTGCTCCTCGTGGCCCCCGGCCAGGCCCCAGTTCGCCTCGACGCCAAAGCGGGTGTTCAGCTCGCCGCTCTCCCCGTTGGTGACGGTGTACGCCACCTCCAGCCTGTCGCTGGCGGGGCGGAGCGTCACCCGCTTCTCGACCGTCACCGGCAGGCGAACCGCCCCCTGCCAGACATGCCCTTCACGGCGCAGCGTCAGGAGGACTTCTCCTTCCTGCGCGGCAACCTCCGCCTCATAGGGCTGATTGACGAAATCCCCCGACTCCTCATGCTGGCTGCGATAGAAGCGTCCGAGGTCGGCCCGCTCCCCCAGAAAATGGTCGAGCAGGCTGGCCCGGCGATGCCAGTCATAGATCAGCTTCTGATGGAGATCAGGCTCACGGGCGCGAACCAGCCCGGTGTGAATGCTCTCCAGCTTTTCACGCTCCGGGTCCATGTCCGGCGTGATGACCTTTCCGGCTGCCGCCGCCTCCAGCAGATCGCGGTGATACCCTTCACGGCGTCGGGTGAGAACGTTCAGCAGGTTGCAGGCAGCCGGACGGAAATCCCACTCCACCAGCGAGCCGCCCTGATCGAGATCAAACACCAAGCTCTGCCGGTCGCTGGAGAGGACCACGTCATCAATCGCATCGCCATCAAAGTCCGCGACCTCGGCCCGCACGAACGGTGCGGGGTTCCGGCCCTCGACGCCATCGGCCAGATTCTCGGCCCGGATCAGGTGGCGATAGTCCGCCTCGCGGATGTGGAAGAGGTAAAT
>DRKO01000222.1 GCA_011051745.1 Chloroflexota bacterium
CCCGTCTGCCCGATTGATCAGAGGGCAGAACTCATTAAACATCCCCCCTTCTGCCTTGTCCGGGGGGTGGAGTCTCTGTATTAACGTCGCTTGGCCGGAAAGAGTTGGCCGGCTGGATTCTATCACACGGCGGCTGTCTCTGGCTACAGATGGTCGCTTGCGGGGGCTGGTTGCCTGTGGTGGCCGTCTCCCCGCCTGTGGGAAGGCCGGTGGTGAGGTCGTGAAGGCCGATGGTATAATCGCTTCGTCTGTGATGCAGATATCAGGGAGGCGAGTAGCCGGGTATCCCTGATAATGACCTGGAGCCAAGGAGACTCTCACATGAAGATCACCGTCAGGGAAATGAAACGGGCGGACCTGCTCGAGGTGGAAGGACGGGTGGACAGCAGTACGGTGTCGGAACTGGACGAGGCGTTGAATGAGCGCATTGATCAGGGGACGGTCAACCTGGTTGTTGATCTCTCGAAGGTGGACTATATGAGCAGCGCTGGGCTGCGTGCCCTCGTCTCGGCTCTGAAGCGGGTTAAGAACGATGGGGGAGACCTGCGGTTATGCGCTCCTTCTGAGCGTGTGCGTGAGGTTCTTGAACTGGCCGGGCTTGACTCGATCTTCGAGATATACGAGGATCAGGTCACAGCCGTGGGTAGCTTCTGAGCCGCTGCCCGGCCAGAGTTGAGCCAGAGAATGCCCCGGGTTCGTCGCCTGACGGTGCGCGGTCGCTACGAGAATATCCCGCTGATCACCGCCTTTGTTGCCGAAGCAGCGGAGGCCGCCGGTCTGGATGAAGATGCCGTCTTCCACTGCCAGATGGCTGTGGACGAGGCGTGTACCAACGTGATCGAGCACGCCTATGGCGGCGAGGACATCGGCGATATCGAGATTACGTGTCTGATCGAGCCGGGCAGTTGCACGATCCGCATCGTGGATCACGGTCAGCCCTTTGACCCTGACAGTGTCCCACCTCCCCGCGCCACAGAGGATATCGGCGATCTCCAGCCGGGAGGGATCGGCCTTCATCTCATGCGGAAGTTCATGGATGAGGTCTCGTTTGACTTCAGTCCGGGGCAGAACACGCTGACGATGGTCAAGCGGCAGGCTGTGGAGGTTCCCCCCTCGGAGGGCGAGGCCCTCGTTTCGACCCGCGAGGAGCGCGATGGCGTCTGGCGGGTTGTTGCGCGGGGTCGTCTGGATGCGGTCACTGCCCCTCAACTGGAGGAAACGCTGCTCCGTCTGGTGGAGGAGGGGCGGACTCGCCTCATGGTTGATATGGAGCAGGTAACGTATATCTCCAGTCGGGGATTGAAGGCCCTGATCTCGGCCTGGCGTGCCGCGACGCAGGCCGGGGGTGATCTGGTTCTCTGCGCCCTTTCGGAGCGTATCCGTTCAGTGTTCGAGACGGTCGGCTTCACCCGCATTTTCGCCATCTATCCGGCCTGTAGCGAGGCGCTCAGTGCTCTGTCTTCGGCGGATCGCGACATGGGGGGAGAGCGATCCTGAGGCCCGTTAACGGCAGGCATCTTTCGCAGAGGAAGCGGTGAATAATTTGCACCTCGTCCCGTTGGTATTTATCGTCATCTTGGTGGGGCTGCTTGTGCTGGCGACTCTTGTCGCGCGGCGGCAGGAGATCGTGTTGCGCGTTCCGGCCCGTCTGGAGAGCGTGCGCCTGCTGACCGATCTGGTCACCGATCTGGCCCGTCGCGCCCGGCTTGGCGAGGAAGCGGTTTTTCACTGCCAGCTTGCGATGGATGAGGCCTGCACCAACATCATCAAGCATGCCTACGCTAACGATCCCTCCGGTGAGATCGAGATGGTTCTTCGGATTGGCAACGGCGAGTGTGAGATACAGCTTGTTGACTTCGGGGAGCCCTACGATCCGGAGCGGGTTCCCCCTCCTCAAAAAGCCAGTTCCATAGAAGACGCACGCCCTGGTGGTCTGGGGCTGTACCTGATCCGCAATGTGATGGATGAGGTTCGCTACATACCCGGGCCGGAGGGCAATCGTCTGGTGATGGTCAAACGTCGGACGCCGGGAAAGTGATATCCTGCCCCGCGCCTGCTTGATGGTGGTACAGGGTGCAAGGGAGGGAACTTGCCAGCAACGCACGTGCTGCTAGCGGCGTTTGGCGTGGCCGGGGTGATCGTTGCGTGGGTCGCTTTTCGCCTGGGGGGGCGTCGCGCTCGCCGGGCGGCTGCCGAACTGACCAGCCTCAACGAGATCGCCCGTCAGTTGCTCCGTGCCCGTCTGGACGTGGACGAGCTGTGCGAGCTTGTCTACTGGCAGGCCGGGCAGATAATCCCTACCGCCCTCTTCCAGCTTGGCCTTTTCGAGGGCGACGCTTACCACGTCAAAATCTGGGTGCGGGATGATGAGCGCCTGCCGGAGACGGTGTTTCCCGAAGGCGGGTTGAAGGGCATCGTGGGCTGGGTGCGTCGGACGGGCCAGCCGCTCCTTGTCGAGGATTTCGAGGCCCAGCGCGACGAACTCCCCGCCTTCCCTGAATTCAGGCTGGAATCTCCGCCCCGCTCGGGGCTGTTTGTCCCCCTCATCGCCGGTACGTCCACCATCGGAGTGCTGGCTGTGCAGAGCAGGCAGCCGCGCCGCTTCACCGATCAGCACCAGCGCCTTCTGACTGCCCTTGCCAATCAGGCTGCCTGGGCGATCCGCAACGCTCAGCTCTACGAGCGGGCGCAGGAGCGGGCCGAGCACCTTAACCTGATCGGGCAGGTCGTCGCTCAGGTCTCCGCCGTCCAGCCCCTCCCCGGCCTCTTCCATCAGATCGTAACCCTCATTCAGGAGACGTTCGGCTATTACTGCGTTAGCATTTTCGTGTACGAGGACGG
>DRKO01000223.1 GCA_011051745.1 Chloroflexota bacterium
CATCTTGGTTCAGGTCGGGAACCGCGAAGTCATCAACATTGAAGCCATCCTGAAAGCCCGCGAGCACTGGGACTACATCGCCGAAGTTCTCCGTGCTCTCGCCCGTCTCGCTGGAGAGGTCGAGCCCGGAGAAGCCATCGAGGCGGAGTGAGCGCTTGCCGTCTGAGGGCCGTCCGGGCCGCCTCGATGTCGCCGCACGATGCGCGAGCAAAGCCCGCGCCCGCGCGGCGGCACTTTGTAGCCGCTCGCCGTCTGCCAGCCATAAGAGCTCGCCGTCTGCGAGGAACCGGGCGGGGCCCCCTCCGCCTGCCGGATAAGAGACTTCCCCTAGCGGTTCCTGCGGGCCGCCCGCCGCGCGGGGGCCGCGCGCCGCTCTGCCCCTTGCGCTGGCGCAAGCGCCGCGCTGCGGGGGGCGGTTCCCTCCGCGTCGGCTTTCCAAGCCCGCCGCCCTGCGGCGCTTCGAGGCTTTCCCCGAAGCGTAGCGGGTCCGTGCGCCGCGCGCGGCGGGGGCCGCCGCTCCGGCCCTTGCCCGCCCACCGCCCCAAGAAGGCCGCGCGCCCCGCCCTCTTTGCCGCCCGGCCTTGACCCTTGCTAGCCAGGTAGGAGGAGCCGCCGTGTCCCAGAGTGAAACGGAACGAAACGAAATTGAGGAGGAAGCCCGCCAGCTGGAGGAGTTCATCGAGAGCCTGCCCGACGAGCTAAAGCACCGCCTGACGTGCCGCACCTGTGGGGAGGAGTTCACCGCCCCCACCTGGCAACGTCAGGGCGACTGTCCCCGCTGCGAAATACGCTTCTACCTCGACCCCCCGCCTCTCCCTCTCAGGGCCGCCCCTGTCGCCGCCCGCCCCGCCGCCCGCTGTCAACACTGTGGCAAGCCCATCACGAGGGCGCGCGTGGGCCGTCCCCGAAAGTACTGCTCGCCCCGCTGCCGGAGTGCCGCCTTCCGCGAGCGCTGGCGATAGCCCCGCTGCCCCTGGTCGCTCGGCGCGCGCCCGCTCGCTGCGCTGTGTCACGACTTGCTCGCGGGCCGCGCCTCGCTCCTCAACCATGAATTTTTCATGAATTCGAAGCCAACCCGGGCCGGGGGGCGTTTACTTCACCCCTCATCGGGGGAAGCCACCCGCAAAGTTGCCCCCGGCACGGGGAGGGGCTCCTTGCCGGGGCAGCGTGCAGCGTTGCCAGCGCTCACCGGCTCTGTTACAATGAGCGCATGACAAAGGTTGATCCGGCCACCACGCTTACCATTCGTTCGGCCACGCCGACCGATTATGAGTTCGGTTTGCAGCTTGACCATTCAAGCAGCACGGATTACGTCTGGCAGATGACCTACGAGGAAAGCGAGGGCGCTCTGCGAGTCGCGTTTCGGCCCGCTCGCCTGCCCCGCTCTATGAAAGTGCTCTATCCCCGTAGCGGGGAAGCATTGCTCCGGTCGTGGCAGTTGCACAACAGTTTTCTGGTCGCCGAATGGGACGGCGAAGTGGTCGGTTACGTCAACGTTCGGGAAGAAGTCGCTCAGGAGACAGCCTGGGTGGCGGATCTGGTTGTTGATCGCCCGCACCGTCTGCGCGGCATCGGGACGGCGCTTCTGCGGGCAGCCCGCCAGTGGGCGCTGGAAAGCAACCTGCGCCGCCTGATCGTGGAAACCCACACCAAGAACTACCCCGCCATTCGCTTCCTGCAGAAGCGCGGGCTGGTGTTCTGTGGCTATAACGATCTGTTCTATCCGAATCAGGATATTGCCGTCTTCTTTGGCCAGATGCTGCGCTGAAGTCTGTGCCGGTTTGTTGAGATATGAGTAATTTACTGGTTTCCCTTGCCCCCCTGATCAACCAGAGCCTGAGTGCGGCCATCGCGATCATCACGGCCTCGTTCTTCCTTTACAGCCTGGTCAGGGACATTCACAACCGCGTGGCCCGCACGTTCAGCGCCCTGTTGTTCTTCGTGTTGATCACCTACATTGGTGACCTGGGAGTCAGCTACAGCGAGAATCTGGAGGCAGCCGTCCCCTGGCTGCGCTTCCAGTGGCTGGGGATCGCCTTCACACCGGCGACATACGTCCACCTCTCCGACGCCATCCTGACGATGACCGGCCTTCCCTCACGGGGACGGCGGCGGTGGGCCGTCCGTTCCCTCTACGTTGTGGCCGCGATCTTCCTGTTGCTGGTGCTCCAGACAGACCTTGTCGTCCGCGACCCGCTTCCCGCTCCAGCGCCCCACTTTACGCCGGGGCCTCTTTTCAGCGTCTTTGTCGCTTACTTCGTCGGCTCCCTTATCGCCAGCCTGTGGTTCGTGATTCGAGCCCGCAACCGCACCCTGACGGCAGCAACCCGCCGCCGCATGACGTACCTCCTGATCCCCTATCCCGCTCCGGCGCTGGCGGTCTTCCCGTTCCTGCTGATCTCAGGCCGCACGCTGGCCTCACCGGCGCTGTTCTATGGTGTTCTGATCATCGTGGACGCCGTTCTGGCCGTGATGTTGACCTTCATGGCCTACCCTCTGGCGTTCTTTGGGACGCTCCTCCCCGACCGGCTGGTCAAGGCCCGGATGCTCCAGTTCTTCCTGAGGGGGCCGGTGGTCGCGATCGCGGTGTCGGGCGTCATCGTCTGGGTTCCGCAGGCCGGTGAGGTACTGGGGCTGCCCGGCGAGGAGGTGATGCCCTTCTTCGCCGTCGCAACCATCCTGTTCCTCCAGTGGACGATCACCCTCGTTCGTCCTCATCTTGAACGCTGGCTGATCTACACCGGCGATCAGGCAGAGATACGCCGCATTCAGGAGCTGGAAGCCCGCCTGCTGACCGGTACGGATTTCCAGCAATTGC
>DRKO01000224.1 GCA_011051745.1 Chloroflexota bacterium
GCCTCGCCCCTACGAGTTGGCGGGGGGTCTGGGCTGGGGGCGGACCCCGCAGGGACGGAGGGACAGGGTCCCCCGTCGCTGCGGCCAACGGAAACAGGCTGTCAAAGGCACAGGGCCTCAGTCCGGCCTCCGGGCGTAAGCAGTGACGAGATCGCCAAAGTTAACGGGAAGCGGCACTTTATCCAGCCCGGTTACACGCCCCAGACCGTCCACCACGTCGGCGAGAAAGGCACTGTAAGGGCGCAGGCGGGTGGTCAGGTAGCGAAGGCGCAGAAAACGACCCTCCGGCCTGATACGCACCACCCGGAACCCGGCCTTTTCCAGCACCTCGCCCAGCGTGCGGCGGCTGAAGTAGTGGATGTGCATCTCCATCAGCCAGGGCCAGCGCGACCCCATCAGGCGGGCAAAGAGGCTCTCGATATCCATCGTGTGGACGGCGATCCAGCCGCCGGGCTTCAACAACCGGTAGCAGTGCTCTAACTGCCCCAGCGGGTCGGCCAGATGCTCGATCACGTCCCACATCGTCAGAGCATCGAAGCTCTCAGGAGGGAAACGGGCATCCTCAAGCGTGCCCTGCACGACGCTCAGGCCGTGCTCTGTGGCGTAGTTGACGGCCCAGAGAGAGGGCTCCAGCCCCCAGGCATCCCAACCGGCCTCTATCGCCGTTTCGACGAACACGCCGATATAGGCCCCCACGTCGAGCAGGCGGCGGCCATCCGCCGGACCGGTGTAACGCTGGAAGTTCTTCAGGTGGTGGCGGAAGGTGATCTTCCGTGCGCCGCGCTCCTGAAGATAGAGGGGGTCTTCGACGATCTCATAGTTGTGCTGGATGACATCGTAGCGGGGGCGGGGGTTGGTGTAAATGTGACCACAGCGAGAGCAGGCCACAATCGGAGGATGAATGCCATAGCCGGGGTGTGTACAGCGAAAAGCCGTCCACTGCTCGGAGCCGTTCACCGAGTGCATCCGGGTATCAGGGAAACGGAGCGTGTACTCCGTCGCCCCACAGAGATTACAGGGGACGTGCTCCATCAGCCCGTCATCATGGAGGGAAGAAGTCATCAGGTTGGGGCCTTCTTTGTCAAAAAGCGGGGGTCACGGCCAAACATCCGCCGCCACGAGAGGCGGAAGACGGTGTAGAGGGCTTTCGTGATCTCCTGCTGCGAAATCTTGGACCTGCCACGCTTGCGGTCTTCAAACACGATGGGGACCTCCCCCACGCTGAAACCCGCCTGCTGAACGAGAAACAGCATCTCGATCAGGAAGGAATAGCCGCTGCTGAAGATCGAATCCAGCGGCAGGGCCTCAAGCACGTGGCGGCGGTAACAGCGAAAGCCCGCCGTCGCGTCACGGGCTTTCAACCCAAGCAGGAAACGCGCGAACGTGTTCGCCCCCCGACTCAGCACCCGGCGACGGAGGGGAAAATCGGGCGTGCCGCCGCCCGGCACATAGCGGGAGCCGATCACCAGATCGTACCGTTCCACGCTGGCCCTGACCATGGCGGGGATGTAGCGGGGATGATGGGAAAAATCGGCGTCCATCGTCATCACACGCGCCGCGCCCTGCTCCAGCGCCAGCCGGAACCCGGCCAGATAGGCCGTGCCCAGCCCCAGCTTACCGGCCCGGTGAACGACGGACACCCGCCCGGGGTACTCCTCCGCGAGGGCATCGGCCAGCTCACCCGTGCCATCGGGCGAGTTATCGTCCACCACGATAACGCCCAGATCGAGGGGTAGCTCCAGAAGCATGGGGATAAGGCGGGGGATGTTCTCCCGCTCGTTGTAAGTGGGTACGATAACCAGCGTATCAGCCACTTTTGACCGCCTTCATGGGCCAGGGCCGGAATGAAGCGAGGCCGAGATCGGATGGGCCTGCCCTGAGGAACACGAGGGCACTCTCAGGCACGTTTCACAGAGATGCCGGGCTCACTCGCTGAAATACGGGTCGAGTGCATGGATGGCGTCGTACACAACCCGAGCATCCTCATCACGGCCCTGCGCTGTATAAAGCCCGGCCAGCGCCATCCACGAGGCAAAATCATACCGGCTTGGCCCCGGCGCGTCAAGCTGAGGCAGAGGGAACAGGCTGCCACGCCGCATGTAGACCGTAACATCCCAGTTCTGAGGCTGGACGATCAGCGGGCCACCGGCCGCGTAGGCCTCGATGGCGGCCTCCAGATCGCCTTCGGCCTCGGCCAGCCGCCCCAGCACGTAATACCCGTGCCCGTCTCCGAGGAAGATCGCCGTCCGCGCGTCGCGCTCCGCCGCTTCCCGATCACCCAGCGCCAGATACGCCTCCGCGCGGGCGACATAGCCACGCGGATAGGCCGGGTCGGCGTCTATCGCCCGGCTGAGCCAGGGAAGCGCCGAGGCCGGATCATCCTCGAAACGGAGGGCCACCTCGCCCCGACACTCCAGATCGGCGGCTTCGGCGGATGCCGCCCAGCGCTCCGGAGCGAACGGCCAGCAGACATCCGGCAGCGCGGCCAGCGCGTCAAGGGGGAGGCCCTCCGCACCCTGAGCCTGAAGGAAAGCGTTCCGCGAGGCGGCACGCAGGGGCGTTCCCTCCCAGAAGGGCGAGCCAACCCAGGCGGGGGACATCTCAAGCGCTTCAAGGTAAGCCTCCCGCGCGGTCGTTTCCTCACCGGCGGCCCCGGCGAACATCCCCACCCAGAAAGTGTAGCGCGGCTCACGGGGGTTGATGCGCCGGGCCTGCTGCATCTCGTCCAGTGCGGCGCGGGGGTCGCCGGACTGAGCGAGCAGCGCGGCGTAGTTGGCGTGCGACAGATCGAACGTCCCCTCAAAGGCCAGCGCGGTTTGATAGGCGTCCAGCGCCTGATCCAGATAGGACCCGTCGGCGGCGGCCAGTTCGCCCAGAATCTGGGCCCGCTGGACGGCGTAATAGCCCATCGCCGGATCGATCCGCCGGGCGGCGTCTATCTCCGCCAGCGCACCTTCCAGATCGTCCCGATCATAGAGGGCCACCGCCCGCGAAAAATGATAGTGGGCCAGATCGGCGACCGCCCAGCCCCCCGCCGAAAGGACGACGAGAGCAAGCAGAACCCCCGGCAGGGCACGGCGTAACCGCCCGCCCCACAGGCGCGGCTCAGGACGGAAGGGCATCACCAGGTAGGCGGCGAACACCAGACCGGGCAGCCGGTGAGGGGTATCGGTGAAGGCGTCTACCAGATTGTGAACGCCGAAGCCGAGCAACGCGGCGCAGATCGCCGCCACGCGCACCCTCTCCCAGCCCTCCGCGCCGCGCCAGCGCCGATACCCCACCCACGCAATCGCGCCGACCAGCCAGAACAGCGTCAGAAGGCCCGGTAGCCCGGCCTCGGCCCAGACGGTCAGAGGATAGTTATCGGCGGTGCGGTGACGGTCGTCGGTGACCTTCGGATCACGATAGGAGCGCATGGCGCGGCCAAAGCCATACGGCCCGACGCCCGTCAATGGATCGTCGAGGCCGATCCGCCAGCCGGTGCGCCACAGGTCGAGCCGCTCGGTGTCCCCGGCGCGGCGGTCGGACAGGCCGGTGCGCATCCAGGCAAGGCCGAAGGCCAGAACGAGGGCAAACGCCACCGCCAGCGCGGCCCGTACCCGCCAGTCGCGCAGCCACACCCCCAGTTGAGCGCGGCGGGCCGGATCGGCGAGCAGGATCAACGCGCCCAGAGAAGGCAGCGAGACGGCCAGAGAGAGCAGCCCCCCGCGAGAGAAACTGAGACCCTGCACGACGAGCGCGGCGATCAGCCAGAGCACCAGCCCGCGCCGGGTCTCCGTCGAGCGGGTGGCGATCAACCAGCCCAGCCCGACGGGGATCACCAGCCCCAGATAGGCCGAGAGCGCGGTCGGGCCGCTCATCGTGAAGCCCAGCCGGTAGATCACGGGGGGGATGGGATGCGCCAGCCCGCCGATGGACAGCCAGCCCTGCCGGAACATCGGCAGCCAGGGCAGGCCCAGATACCATGAGGCGAACTCGATCAGCCCGATCAGGCTGACGGCAGCGGCGGCAAACAGAACCGGCTCCAGCATCACGCGGTGGCCGTGCCTGCGCATCAAATCCACGATCAGGTAGAAGAGCAGGGTGTGCAGACCGATCCGCCAGAACGCCTCAAGGCTTATACGCGGGTCAAGGGCGAAGGCGGTCGCCAGCGCAAACACAATCACCTGAGCGGCGACCGGCCAGTCAAGCGGGGTGGCGGGGAGCGGCTCCCTGCGGCGGAGCAGGGTCACGAGCCAGCCGCCGATGAGCAGCGTCATCAGGGCGTGATGGAAAACGCGCAGCCCGAAAACGAGGTTGACGACCGGGCCGCCAAAGAGGGTGAGATACAGCACCAGCGCCATCAGCAGGCGGGCCTGCCAGCGCGGGGAGAGCCGGAACCGTTCAGCGAGTGAAGAAGCCATCTGTCCCCCTCTACGTCCCCTGAAGGCGAACGACACGGCCAATCGTCCGCAACAGGATCAGGCCATCCAGCAGAAGCGAGCGATGCCGGATGTAGTACAGGTCATACTTGAGCTTGTTGAGCGCGTCTTCCTCGCTGTTGCCGTAGCCGTAGTTGACCTGCGCCCAGCCCGTCAGGCCGGGGCGGACGCTCAGGCGGGTGCGGTAAAAGGGGATGGTCTGCTGAAGACGCTCAACAAAGTAAGGACGCTCCGGGCGCGGCCCGATCAGGCTCATCTCGCCCTTCAGGACGTTGAAAAGCTGCGGGATTTCGTCCAGGCGGCTTTTGCGCAGGAAGCGCCCGACGCGCGTCACGCGGGGGTCGCGTTCCGTCGCCCAGCGCGGGCCTTCTTTCGATTCGGCGTCGGGAACCATCGTGCGGAGCTTGACGAGCTTAAACACCCGACCGGCCCGCCCCACCCGTTCCTGCGTATAAAAGACCGGCCCCGGCGAGTCAACCGTGATCGCCAGCGCGATGAGGGGCAGCAGCAGCGCGAATATCGCCAGCCCGATCAGGCTGAGGGTGATGTCCATCAGGCGTTTGAGGATCGGATAGGGATCAAAGGGCGAGGAGCCTTCAAGAGGCAGAACGAGATTCCAGTGGCCGCGCACGTATTCGACCGGAACCATGCCGGTGAGCCGCTCATAGACGAGCGGCATTGGCTTGATCGGGATGCCCAGTTCGTAGCAGTCCATGATGGCCTGAAAGAGCGCCCCGTCTATGTTGCCGCTGGTCGCCAGAATCACCTCGCTGGCGTGAAGCTCGCGGGCGATGCGGGCCAGGTCCGCGCCGTAGCCGACCACGTCGGTCTCGACTATGACCTCATCAGAGCGCAGCGGCGCGGCCTCGTCCACAATGCCGACCACTTCGTAATCGTCGGGGGCGTGTTGCTCAATGGCCTCGATGATGGCCTGCGCGGCCCACCCCACCCCGACGATCAGCACCCGCTGGCGGAGCGGGGCCCAGTTGATCAGGAGGGGGCGCGAGAGCCGCCAGAGGGCGATCAGGAGGTAGGAGGCGACGGCATAATAGAGGATGAAGAGACGGGGGAGCGCATCACGGGGGGAGAGGAAGAAGATCGTCAGGTAGACGATCAGGAGCTGGAGCGTGATCTGGGCCAGCCGAATCTGGCTGTGGAGCCAGTTAGAGCTGATCGCCAGATCGTAGAAATCGTTGGCCCGCGCCAGCATGAACCAGAGGACGCTCAGGATCACAAACCAGTGGGCCTGAGAGAGGATGAACGGCCAGCCAAAGACCCGCCTGCCGACGATAGACCAGATGCGCAGCGCGATCAGAACCGCCGCGTTGACGGCGATCAGGTCGCCGAAAGCCAGCAACAGGCGGCGCTCGGCAAGGGGCAACTGCACGGCACGCGGGAGAGAAGCGCCGTTACGCTCCGCTTTCTTCCTGCTCATCGTCTCTTCTGATCCACCAGCGCCAGACACCTTTCAGAAACCCCGCCCCCCATGCCAGATGCAGCGTGGCAAAGGCAAAGGGCAGGAGGGGCAGAACCCGCCAGCCATGACGGGCCGCCTGCCGGAGGCTGAAGAACAGCACCAGCAAGGCGTAAGCCGCCAGCGCCAGCCCGTACAGCCAGCGCCACAGCGACCCGAAAAACGAGAGAACCGCCCCCGCGACCAGCCCGACAACGAACAGAGGGGCCACCACATGGCGGAGCCGAACCGAACGCGGGTGCATCCGCAACATGCGGGCCTTCCAGAAACCGTAGCGAAAATACTGTTTCCAGAGGGCTTTCAGGCTGCGGCGCGGATGATAATCCGTCCGGATGTCCGGTGAATAGTATATCCGTCCCCCGGCCTGACGCAGGCGATAGGCCAGTTCGTAATCCTCGTTGACGAGGAGCGTTTCGTCAAACCCCCCCAGCGCCAGCACGCGATCACGCACCCAGAGGCCATAGGGGACGGTATCCGCCTCGCCCGCTTCTTTCGCACCGCGCCAGCGACCCGGCCCGACGCCAAAACGCGACTCCATCGCCGCCGCTATCACGCGGGCCATGTACGTATCCGCCACGTACTCCCAGCGCCCCCCGACACACTCCGCGCCGCTCTCCTGAAGCACCTCGACACAGCGCCGGAGGTAGTCCGGCGGGGCGAAGGTGTGCCCATCCATGCGGGCAACCAGGCCGTAGCGTGCCTCACGAAAGCCGATGTTCATCGCGGCGGGGATGATCCGGCGGGGGTTGCTCACCAGCCGGACGCGCGGGTCTTCCGCCGCAACGCGCCCGACGATCTCGCGTGTGCCATCGTCGCTCAGGCCGTCCACACAGATCACCTCGACCGGGCCGGGGTAGTCCTGAGCAAGCATAGCCCGCAGGCTGCGCTCGATGGTGGCAGCCTCGTTGTAGATCGGCATGACGACCGAGACAGGCGGCCACTCGTGGTTGCTCATGAGGGGTTCCCCTCCCGGCGGCTTCTCGCAGAGAGGAGGCGAGCGTACACCTCCTGAGTGAGGCGGGCGGCCCGCTCCCAGCTAAAGCGAGTCCGCGCCAGCTCCTGCGAACGCTGCCCGAAACGCTCCGCCTTTTCCGGATCGGCTATGATCC
>DRKO01000225.1 GCA_011051745.1 Chloroflexota bacterium
CAGGCCAACCCCCCCGCGATCAGCACCGCCGCCACAAACGCCGTCATCCAGAGCGGGGGATGCGGGTTCCCGCCCCGCCTCCGATCAGAGATGTGCTTCATGCAGGCTCTCCTTTTCCTCCTCCGTACCCCGCTACGTCTGGAGCGGGGCGGCCTCCCGCCGATGTGTCGCCGCCGCGACCGCCAGAAGCATCAGCAGCGTTGTAATCACCGCCGAGCTGAGACACCAGCTACAGACTGCCTTGATGGTGAATATCTCCAGCGCCGTCAGGTAGATCGAGAAGAGCGTCCCGAAGGTCGCCAGCCCCAGCAACGCCAGCGCCGCCTGCTCCGCCCGGCGATCATCCGCGACGCGGGCCGCGAGCCACAGCAGCCCGATGGCGAGGTAGCTCAACAGGCCCAGAACGGCCACCGGAACCCCCGCGATGCGGGCATACGGGCTGGATTGCACGATGTTGCACTCCCCGACCGGCCCGCAGATGGCCTCCGTCTGTGTGATCTCGACGTAAGAGAGGTACGAGGCCACAATCAGCCCGGCCACAACAAGCAGCGGGATCGGCCACATCGCACCCAGCCGTCGGGCGTCCAGTTCCGGCCAGAAGTTCCAGTGCGCCCCCCTGATCCTCAGAGCGGTGTAGCCCAGCGCGGCGATCATCCCGATCAGCACCGTGCCTGCCAGCGCCATCCCCACCGGATCGGGCGGCGGCTCCGCGATCCCGGCCTCATCCAGCCGGAACCCCTCCGGCGGGGCCGCCTGAGAAGGCGCGGCTTCTTCCCCGCCGGGGGACGCACCCTCCGGCGCGGGAGTGGCTTCCGAAGCGGTTTCTGCCTCCTCGGTCGCCTGTATTCCGGCGGCAGAAATGAACTCGTCCAGACCGGGGACATCGGGCCAGTCAATGCCGCCGGAGCTCAGCCCCTCCTCGATGATGGCAGGGAATTGCTCCTCGATCTCCACGCTCCCGACCAGCGTCGTATCCCCCACGATCAGGAAGGGGACGCCCCGCCGCTCTTCGGGAACCTGATAGTACTCAAGCACCGACTGGAAGAACGCCCCGCCTGCCGGCTGGGTGGCGTCAATCGCGAGTATCTGAAGCTGATCGCCGTATTCGGTAAGGAGGGGCGGCAGAACCTCGTTGATCACGTAATGGCAGTGAGGACAGGTGGGAGAGTAGATCAGGACGGCTCTCACAACTGCCTGCTCCTGAGCGGAGGCAGTTCCGGGGAACCGGACCCACAGCGTGACCAGTACGGCCAGAAGCCAGAGGACCCGTCGCTTCATCATGTCACCTCGTTGCTGTGGAGGGATATATCCATGTTGGTTCTTCAGGAGGTCGCAACCCCGCGCCCCCAATCACTTTACCACCATCGGGCGGGCTTGTCGAAGCCTCTCTTTCATGCTACTCTCTAGCGGGCCGCGCGGCAACTGGCATCCGGCGGGCGGCAGAAAAATCGTCCGGAGGGACAACGCATGATCAAACGGGAGGCTCATCTCCTCGCATGGATCACCGGCGCTTTGCTGGTGCTGATTCTGACAGGTTGCGGAACCACACCGGCCACGCCTTCCCTTCCCTCCGGCGCAGACCCCGGTCCCACCGCCACCGGCATCGTCATCCTGCCCTATCCCAGCCCTTCCCCGCCGGAAGGATCGGGGAGCGCAGAGGCCGCGCCTCCGACGCCCGATCCGGCCATCTACGGCCTGCCCTCCGAACTGACAGCCAACGAGGTGGCCGCCGCCCGCGCAGGGGAGGCGGTCTACAGTGGCTACAGTTGTGTTGTGACCCCTCAGGGTTGCGCCTGCGAGATTCCCGTCATCGAGCGTTCGACGTTCACCTTCGCCCCTGAGGGACACATGCTCTTCCACTTTACAGGCGACGGGTACGCCTCGGAGTGGGAGATGAGCCGCCTCGGCCCCGATCAGTGGAGCTACACGATCCCGATGTTCAGCCAGTCGGGGGACTTTCAGGGGGCGTTCTTCGTCCTCCTGACCTTCACGCCGGACGGCTACGTCTACAATCTGGGGGCCGACTTTGACGAAGGCGGGATCGTCACCTGCCCGGATGTCACGTTCCGCCGCCTCTCCACCGCCGGGCAGCCTGACGCGCCCTAATAGAGCGCCCACTTCGGCTTAACCAGCCCCACCGCCCGTAACCCCTGAATCACCCCCGTTCCGATCACCGCGCCGACCAGCCCCCGGAAGGCGTTTTCAATCGGGATGATCGGGATCAGGGTCACCCAGACCTCGTTCGGCCAGTTGAACATGTAATACAGGATCACGCCGACGCTGAGATGGGCGAAGGCCGCCGCCATCCACGTGCCGAAAAACAGTCCCAGCGCCATCTGTAGCGCGTTCTCGCTGCGGATCCAGCGTGCAAACAGGACGCGGGTCGGCAGGATATAGAGGATCAGGCTCGACCAGTGGATGAAGCTGTAGAGGATCGCCACGCCGACATCCACGCCGTTCACCAGCACGCCGCGCCCGATGAACAGCAGCCACTCGGCGACAAAGAGGAAAGCGAGCGGAATCCACCACCATGAGCGGCCTCTGTCCCGCCCGCTCATGGTTCCGGCGGCAAAGCTGCCGATCGCCGCCCCCCACACCGAGGCGAGGGGAACCGCCCCGGCTGTGTGCGGGGCCAGGAAGATACCGATCAGCCGCCCGATCGCGCTCGCCAGCGCTCCGGCCACCGGCCCCAGTATCCACCCGATCAGGGGGAAGACGCCCTGGCTGAGCGGGAAGCTCCCCCCGAAGGTGAGGATGGTTGAGAAGGGGACGAAAGCCAGAACCGCCGCCACGGCGGCCAGAGCGATGATGTAGCTCAGCGGGGCCCCGTCAATCGCCGCGCTGCTGAGCAGCGTTACCTTGCGCTCTTCCCCTGCCGGTTTCTCCGGTGAGTCAGTCACAGAGATTCCTTTCTTCATTTCCGGGGCCGTGACCGCCGCCTCCCATTGTGCGGCAGGCCACAGCCCCCCATGCTCAACGGGATAGGAGAAAGAAAAACCAGCCTCGATCGCGCGAGGAGACCAAGGCTGGGCACAGGCGGAGCGGGTGGGATTTGAACCCACGGGGGCCAGAGGCCCCACGCGCTCTCCAGGCGCGCGCATTAGGCCGGACTATGCTACCGCTCCAGCACCATCAATTATAGCCGGGGGATCGCGGATTGTCTACGAAACATGCGTTTAAAAAACGCATCTCCCCTCCGGCCCTGCCGCGTGCCCGGACACTTTCCCTGAAGTTTCTGCACTTTTTGTGAGGAGCGGAGGGCAGGCCTGTTGTCACTCCGGCGTACCTGTCTTATACTGAGTGCAGGTCCACCGGTTCGGAAAACCAGCCACGAGGAGCGCGAGAATTCCTGTCGCGTTCTCCGTAGCGCTCTGAATTATCTAAGGAGGCTCCCATGTCATTCAAGGTTAAATGGCTTGGTCATGCGTCGTTTGCGATGGAGATTGACGGCTACAGGGTTCTGCTCGATCCCTTCATCACCGGTAATCCGGCGACCGACCTCGACCCCGACGCGCTGGAAGCCGACTTCATTCTGATCTCGCACGGGCACGGCGATCACGTGGGCGACGCGGTCAGCATTGCCAAGCGCACCAAAGCCAGAGTGATCGCCAACTTCGAGATCGTCAACTGGTTCACCCAGCAGGGCATTGAGAACACGCACCCGCAGCACATCGGCGGGGGGTTCCACCATGATTTCGGGTATGTCAAGCTCACAATCGCCCATCATGGCTCGGCCCTGCCTGATGGCAGCTACGGCGGCAATCCGGCGGGCTTTCTGATCACCTCAAAGGGCGGCAAGCGAGTATATTTCGCCTGCGATACGGGGCTGTTCTACGAGATGAAGTTCTACGGCGAGGAGGGGATAGACGCCGCCTTCCTGCCGATCGGGGACAACTTCACGATGGGGCCGGACGACGCGCTGAAAGCCGTCAGGCTGCTGGAGCCGAAAGCCGTCATTCCGGTGCACTACAACACATGGCCGCCCATCGAGCAGGACGCCGCAGCGTGGGTGAAGCGCGTCAACGAGGAGACCTCGGCGAAGGGCGTGCTGCTCAAGCCGGGTGAGACATACGAGGTCGAGTAGCGCTGGCGATAGACGGAGACGATCTCCAAGCCCCCGCACAGAGAAAGCACACGGCGGCGGGCCACGCGCTGGCTCGCCGCCGGTTGGTTTCTCAGGAGCCGGTTTACTCCTTTTCTTCCTCCTGAAGACGCCGGAGCATCTCCAGATCGCGCTTGAGGTTTCGCTGGCGGATCACCAGGCTGATCACATAGCCCAGCCCGATCGCGCCGATGATGACGTATCCCAGAATCAGATACGAAACCGTGTTGGGGGTGGAACTCTGAACAAACAGGGCAAACATGGGCCTATCCTGACTGCGAGAAGAAGTGCGCCTTGAGACGGGCGACACGGTCCGAGAGCCGCTCCAGGCGAATACGATGCCATAACAGCGTGGCGTAGACAAACGTAAAGGTGATGAAGCTGAAGACCATCGCATGAACCATCCGGGTGGCAAGGCCGAAGTCTCCCTCACCGGTGCCTGCGCTGGAGCCGACCACGACCGGATGGATGGTCGCCTCGATGAAACGAACGCCGAAATACGTCATGATCACGCTGGCGAAGGCCACGATGCCGTACACCGCGCCGAAGCGGGCCCGCCGCGCCGGATCGTCGAGGCCCTGACGGAGCATCAGATAGGCGGCATACGAGAGCCACATCACGGCGGCGGAGGTCAGCTTGGGGTCCCAGGTCCAGGGCTTCCCCCACGCGAACTGCGCCCAGATAGGGCCGCTCGTCAGCGTGATGGTGACCAGCGCCAGACCGACCTCCACAGATGAGTGCCCGACGATATCCCACGAACGTTTCCCCGTGATCAGGTACACCACGCCCGCGATGGCCGTAACGAGAAACGCCAGCGCCCCCGCCCAGGCCGCGCCGACGTGGAAGTAGAAAATGCGCTGCACCGCGCCCATCGTACGCTCGGTAGGCGCATAGATGAAAGCCATGTAAGTCGCGACGAGCAGCATCAGGGCGGTAAAGACGGTCAGGATCGTCAACCCGACCGGTCGGGACGCGGCGCGTTGCGCATCTGCGGGTGCTTGAGCAGTTGTTGTAGCTGCCATGAACGGTTCTCCCAGAGAAGCACTGTAGAGGAACTTTGCCCGGGGGAACGAGAAGACCCCGAACTTTATCCTCCATATATTGACACAATTGCAGATATTTTAGTAGATTTCCGCCTATTCTTCTACCACAAAATCAAACAGCATGTAGGCCAGCGCAATGTAGATCACGTTGGTGGCGGCCAGCATGTTAAACCAGACGAGCAACTCGTCGAACGGGATGCCCTCCAGGAGCCCGCGCGTGGCCCGCACCGCCGGGATCAGGATCGAGAGGGCAATCGGCAGTAGCAGGATGGGCAGCAGCACCTCCCGACCCCGCGTGTAGATTGACATCGAAGCGATGAGCGTGCCGACCCCGGCATAGCCCAGAATTCCCAGAATCAGGGCGGGCACGATCAGGGGGCGGAAGAACGACACATCGAACAGAACGCTCATCACCGGAAGCAGGATCAGGGCAACAACGCCCATGAAGATGAAGTTTCCGGCCAGTTTGCCGAAGTACAGCGCGCTGCGATCCACCGGCGTAAGCAACAGCCCGTCCAGACAGCCCTGATCTTTCTCGCGGCCCAGCGAACGGCCCAGCCCCAGCGTGCCCGCAAAGACGAGCGTCGCCCACAGGACGCCCGCCGAGCTCGCCTCCCGACCGGTGCGGTCGAACTCCAGCGCGAAGCTGAATACCATGATCGCCAGCAGGGCGAAAACGAGCATCGCGCTGACGGTCTCCTTGCTGCGCCATTCGGCCCGCAGGTCCTTCCAGACAATGGCCGCCGCGGCCCTGAATAGAGAAGTCGGGCGGCGGGCGGCGGGGTGTATGGCGGGGCGTTGTTTTTCCGCTTCGAGCGTCATAGGTTCTCATCCACAATGGGCGCGGGACGACGGAATACATTCCTCATCGCACGCCTGCCATGCCGGTGACCTCGGCGTAGGTATCGGCAAAGGTGACCACGTCCAGACCGTCGCGCGGGGCCTCGTAGGCGATCTGCCCGCCGGAGAGGATCGCCACCCGGTGGGCAAGCCCCAGCCCGCGCGAGATGTTGTGAGTCGTCATCAGGACGGTGCGCCCGCGCGTCGCCACCTCGTGCAGTACCTCGTCGAGCGTGGCCGCTGCGTCCTGATCCAGGCCGGTGTACGGCTCGTCGAGCAGCAACACCGGCGGGTCGTGCAGGATGGCCCGCGCGATGGCGAGCCGTTGCTGCATCCCCCGGCTGTAGGTGCGCACCAGATCGGCGGCCCGGCGGTGCAACCCGACCGCCTTCAGCACCTCCCGGATGCGCTCCGCCGGTTGCCGGAGATTATACATACGGGCGTAAAAGCGCAGGTTCTCCTCGGCGGAGAGATCGCCGTACAGCAGGGGCTGATGCGAAACCACGCCCAGCAACCCGCGCACGGCGTCCGCGCGGGCGGGCAGGGGAAGCCCCGCCACCGCTATCTGCCCGCCGGTCGGGCGGCTGATGGTGGCGACGATGCGCAGGAAGGTCGTCTTGCCCGCCCCGTTGGGGCCAAAGAGGGTGAGGAACTCACCCTCCCCGACCGTCAGGGTGACGCCCCGCAGAACGGGGCGCAGCCCGAAGACCTTAATAACGCCTCTGGCCTCGATCATGGCTCGCCCTGCCACTCCCCGGCCAGCGCGGCCTTGAGTTCGGCGCGACGGGCCTCATACTCCAGACGGTTGATCCGCCCGGCCTCGAAGGCCTCATCCAGATCGGCGATCTGGCGCAGGATCGCTTCCTGTTCGGCGTCCAGATCGAGGGGAGCCCCTGCCGGAGCCTCCTCGCCGCCCCGCCGGATGTAGCGGGCAAAGCCCGCCCCCGCAATGAGCAGCACCGCCAGCCCGGCCCCCACCGCGATCAGGATGGGGATCAGGTTGCCGCCCGCCAGCCCTGCCGCCTGCACGCGGAAGCTCAGCGTCTCCCCGGCGGGGAGGTCCTGGGCCAGATACTTGTTATAGGCGGTTCCCTCGATCACCTCGGCCCCCGCCGGAGTCAGGAGATCGGAGCGGACCTTCGCATCCTCCGAGACCAGCACGGTGACCTGATCCGTCCGGTAGAGGAGAGGAAGCGTGACCTCTTCCGAGCGGGACTCGTAGGGCAGGAAGTAGCTCAGGATGATGGTGTGCGAGCGGTCGCCGGGCAGAACCTTCTCGGTGTCGTAGATCAGGTTATCCACAGCGATGAAACGCCCGCCCAGTTGCCCCTCCTCAAAGGTGACGCTGTAGGCGTCGGGGGGCAACTCAATCGCCACGCTGCCCCGCCGTGCCCCGCTGACCGGCTCCGGGCTGACGAACACGCGGTCGCTGGTGTTGCTGAAGACGTAAAGCTGGACGACCAGCAGCGCGTCCGGGTGCTCGCGGATGATGAAGTGTACGCCGTCAATCGTGATCACGGAGGGATCGGTCGTGGTCTCGTAGATCGTCAGGGGCAGCTCAAGAGTCGTGACCTCCGGATCGTTGATCGCACCGTTGGTGAACTCGACACCGTCGTAGATGACGCTCACCACATAAGCCGAGCGGGGCACGTCCATCGGCACATCTTCAAAGCGGAAAGTGCCGTCCGCCTCGACGGTGGCCGAGCGGGCGAGGAACTCAACGATGCTGTTCTCCTCGACGGTCAGGCCGCGCAACTGCACCTCCAGATCGGGCGGGACCTCCGCATCGGGGCTGCCGTTGACGACCTGCCCCTGCACGACGCCCACGACGCCTTCCCCTTCGGCGGACGGGGCCTCCTCGGCGGGGGCTTCTTCCGCTCCGGCCTCTTCGGGGGCGGCCTGCGGGCTTTCCTCCTCCGGCGCGGCGGCGACCTCCTCCAGCGAGGCGTCATAGGCGAAGGTCTGCATATAGAGCGCGACCGCCTGTTGCTCCTCCTCGCTCAGAGCGACATCATCCCCGGCGATGTATTCCTCGATGATCTGCTGGGGGCTGAGGACGGCGAGGACGGTCGGATCATCCAGCCCGATCAACTCGCCGTGTTCGCCGTACCGGTCGGCGAAGTGCTCGGCATAGAGCGCCTCGCCCTCGGCCAGCGCCCCGGGGGGCGTGCTGAGCGAATAGAGATAATAGGCCACGTCCCAGCGCTCGGCGTCGCTCAGCGAATCGCGCCAGGGCGGCATCAGATTTTGCATGTTGCCGCTGGTGATGATGCGATACCAGTCCTGAGGGCTGCGCGAGAGGGCCAGCGCCGGATCGGTGAAGTTGGGCAGAGAGCCGCCCTGTTCGGCGATCTGATCGGCCAGTTCCCCATCGCCTGCTCCGGTCGGGCCGTGACAGGCGACGCAGTTCTGCTGAAATATCTCCGCCCCGTTCGACGCGCTGGGTCGGGCGGCGGGAAGCTCCGCGATGGGCGCTTCGCCGGGTAGAGGGCCGGTCTCCACCGGCCCCGCCGGGATCGGTTCGCTGGCAAGCGAACAGCCCGCCAGCAGGAGGAACGGCAATGCAAGGAGGAGCGAAATTCGGAAACGAACCTGTTCAGTCATGTATGCAATCTTTTCACCTCAGCCGCGCACCACACGCCCCGCAGAAGCGGTCGGACTCGGAGACCGGCTCCCCGCACTGGGGGCAGACCTCCCCTTCCGCCGCCGGGCCGGAGACGACCTCCTCCGGCGCGGTTCCCTGCCGCAGAGCGGCTACCGCCGCCTCGATGGGGTCGCTTTCCGGCGTCTCATCGAGAGCGGGCAGGCTGTCAAGCTGCTGGAGCACCTCGACGGCCTCCGCAAAGAGGCGGTGGCGCTGGGCCTGATAGTCTTCCTCTGATACTTTGTTGGTCTGGTAATCGAAATCCAGGTCGCGGATCGCCCGGTAAAGACGGTTGCGCTCGGCCAGCAGATCGGCCCGCCTGCGCAGGAGGGAAGCCGTGCGGCGGCCTCCCTGCCCGCCGCCCCCCTCCCCGCGACGCGCGGCGAAGAAGGGCTGCGCAATATACGCCCCCACGATGATCACGGCGACCAGTGCTAACAATCCGGTTGGAATCATGCCCCTGTCTGAGTCCTTTTCTCAGGCGGATGCCGACGGCGAACGAACCGGCGGCAGACACCCTCCGGCGCGAGCGCAGAGCGTCTGCCGGAGATCAACCAGCCGGAGCCGAACGCATCCGACCCGTAACTTTCGCGTATCGCTGATGACAGACCCGCGCTCCGGCCTCCGCATCTAGGCGGAAGCGAGGAGCTCTTCGAGCGCCTCACGGGTGGGCAGCGAGGGCTGGGCCCCCATGATGGTCGTCGCCAGTGCGCCCGCCGCGTTGCCCCAGCGGATCGCCTCGGCGAGCGGCTTTCCCTCGGCCAGCGCCACCCCCAGCCCGCCCATGAAGGCATCTCCGGCGGCGGTAGTGTCCACCGGCGTCACCTCAAAGGTCGGGAAGAGCTGCGACCCTCCTTCCTGCAACAGCAACGCGCCCCGGCTGCCGAGCGTCAGGATCACGGTCCCCACGCCCTGATCGGCCAGCGAGCGGGCCGCAACCTCTGCCTCCTCCGTGCTGCCGACCGGAAGGCCGGTCAGCACCTCGGTTTCGCTCTCGTTAGGGACCAGCACGTCCACCAGCGAGAGGAGGGAGGCGGGCAACGGCCTTGCCGGAGCGGGGTTCAGGATGACGGTCACCTCATGCGCCCGCGCGACCTCCGCCGCGCGGATGACGGTCTCCAGCGGGTTCTCTAGCTGGAGGAGCAGCACATCCGCCCCCGCGATGACCTCCTGAGCGGCGTCCACGTCGGCGGGGGAAAGGCGCATGTTGGCCCCCGAAGCAACCAGAATGCTGTTCTGGCCCTGCTCATCCACCATGATCAGGGCCACGCCGGTCGGCACGCCCGGCGTCGTCTTCACGTGGGTTCTGTCCACCCCGTCGGCGTCCAGCGTATCCAGCAGTTCCGCGCCGAAGGCGTCGTCGCCGACCCGCCCGACCATCGAAACCCGGCCACCCAGCCGCGCCGCCGCGACGGCCTGATTGGCCCCCTTCCCGCCGGGAACCGTCCTGAACTCGCCGCCGATGATGGTTTCGCCGGGGCGGGGGATGCGCGGCCCCCGGCCCACAAGGTCCATGTTCAGGCTGCCGACAACGGCCACTCGAACTCCCATGTCGTTTACCCTCGCAGTTCGTAATGGTGAGAGGCAGGATCAAAGCCCCCTCTGGGGATGAAGTACGTCACCAGTTCCGTATCGTAATACCGGTTGGTCGTTTCGCCAAACCGCATCCCGATCTTGAGCATCACGCGGCGGGAGGCGAAGTTATCGGGATGAGAGAGGGCGACGACCCACCCCAGATGATGCTCCTCGAATCCGTAGCGCAGGCTGGCATGTGTCGCCTCGGTCGCGTAGCCGTTTCCCCAGTATTCCGGGCCGAAGGCGTAGAGCAGCTCAACCACATCTGTATGCGGGATAAACTGCAACCCGCACTGGCCGATGAAGTCTCCCCCCTCGCGCAGCCAGACCGCCCAGACGCCGAAACCGTGCTCCTCCCAGTGGTTGATAAAGCTTTCCAGAACGGCGGCGGTCTCCTCTCTGGAGCGTGGCACACCTCCGGGCAGGAATCGCATCACGGCAGGGTCGCTGTACACCCGTCGGTACAGGTTATCCAGATCATCGGGGCTGAAAGGCCGCAGCCGAAGCCGGGCAGTTTCGATCTCAGGCATGGTTCACGCTCCTGGGGCTCGCCGGGTCGGTTGAGGCCGGGGAACCGACGAAGAAGGTAAACGGAGAAGACCGACCCGTTCAGGACTCACAGTTCGCCCGGCACATGCAGGATGCCAGCCAGATTTTACCCCACTCTCCAGAATTATCCCGATAAACTCAACGGGTCCCCAGCGCCTTTTCGATCTCCAGACTTAGCTCCTCATAGGTCAGAGGACGCTGGGCGAAGAAGGTGATGTTGCCCTCCGCATCCACGATGAACGTCTCCGGCACGCCCCGGATGCGGTAGGCGTCGGAGATGCGCGTGCCCAGATCGGGACCGTTGGGATAGGTGATATCGAAGCGCTCGATGTAAGCGAGGGCCTTCTCCTCGCTGTCCACATAATTCACGCCCAGGAACATCACCCCCTGATCGCGGTAAGCCCGCCAGGCCGCCTCAAGGTCGGGGGCCTCCTCGGCGCAGGGGCCACACCAGCTCGCCCAGAAGTTGATCACGACCACCTGCCCCCGCAACTCGGAGAGGGTATACGAGCCGCCCCCGTAGAGGGTGAGCGTGAAATCGGGGGCGCGGCCCTCCTGCGGCTGGGCTTTGAAGGCCTGCACCAAGCCGAGGGCCAGAAAGATGATGATCACGACCACCACACCCCATACGAGGACCCGCCCCCAGCGCAGGGATCGCTTTGTCACTTCGTCGGTCTGAGTAGCAGCTGCCTTGTGAGTCATGTGAACTCCTTCAGATCGCGCTCGATTCGGGCGACGTACTCCGGGTCGAGATCGTCGAACTCAAGCGTTATCTCCGCTTCCGGCGGGGCAGCCAGCGCGGCAGGGGCCATGCGACGGAGCGCCAGCACCAGCACCACCACGCCGATCAGCACCCCGACCGGCGGCAGCACCCAGAGGAAGAAATCCACCCCCGTCGTTTCGGGCGTGGAGAGGACACGCCGCCCGTAGCGTTCCACAAAGTACGTTTTGATCTCGTCTTCCGAACGGCCTTCGGCCAGCATGGTTCGGATTTCCTCGCGCCAGTCGGCGCAGGCCTGCGTCTCGCACACGTCAAGGGGGACGTTCTCACAGACCGGGCAGTACAACTGCTCGGCGATGGCGTTCACCTCGTCGTCCGTCACCGTCTCGTCGGGCGGCGGCGTCTCGTCCTGAGCGAACGCCACAGAGGGAAAGGCAAAAAGGAAAGCCAGCAACAGCAAGAACGGGATCAATTGACCGGTTTTTCTCATCATCAAACACCTGATTTCATGGGAGTGAACACAAACCCCGCGTTTCATTCCGTCACCACAGGCCCGGCTTCTCTTTCAGCGACGGGCAGAGATGGCGGCTCGGCCAGCGCCTCGTAGAAACCGGCGCGGCCATGCGTCACCTGCACCCAGAGGACGATCAGCACGCTGCCGATCACCAGCGCGGCAAGCCCCAGCATTCCGGCCTCCGGCCCGAAGGCTCCGCCGGTCATCGCGGGCGGGCCAAGCTGCCGGATCGAGATAAACGTGACCGCCGAGAAATCGCCGCCGCTGACGGGGAAGCCAAACACATTGCCCTGAAAGAAGTTCCAGCCGATATGCACTCCGATCGGGATCGCCAGTTCGCCGGTCAGGACGTAGCCCATCGCCAGAAAAATACCGGCCAGGAAGATGTTAAAGGTGCTGACCGGGCTGGCGTTCGGGTTGCCGACGTGGAGCAGGCCGAATATCGCCGAGGAAAGCAACATGGCGGCCACCACCGCCCCCTTCGGACCGAGCGGGCGGAAGTTCAGGCCCTCGGCCAGATTCTTCAGGTGATATCCCCGGCTGAAAAGCTCCTCGTAAATCCCGACGGACACAAACTGAACCAGAGGGAAGAAGATCGCGAGGGCGAAAGGCGGCCCGCCCGCCGGCGCAACGAACACATCGGAGACCGCCAGCCAGCCGGCGCTGAACTCCACCAGGAAGATGAGCGCCATCAGGGCCGCCCCCAGCGCCAGACCAAAGCCCAGGTCCCGCCACCAGGCAGGGCTGAGATGGAACCCGAAATCGGCAAAGGGGCGGCGATCCAGCAGACGACCGGCCAGCCAGACGCTTGCGACCATCGCCACCAGCGAGATCAGCGTAAATGCCGCACTGACAAGAGGCCAGTTTGTGAGCAGCGAGGTGACCAGCTCGGCAGTGCGTTCAGCCGGTATCCGGTTGCCGCCCTGCGCCAGCGTCACCCCGGCCATCACAAGCCCCAGCGATCCGCCGAGGGGGATAAGAAACGTTCCGAAAAGAAGCCCCTGCCCGATCAGCCGCCACAGGGTGCGCAGGCGACGCTGATCGCGGTTCCAGAAAAGTGAGAGTACGGTCTGTACGAAAGTCTCTACGATGCTCATCCTCCCCTGAGCAGGAAGCGGAAGAACTTCCCCAGAGTGCGCGGGCGCGGCCAGAAAGCGGGAACCGCCTTCCGGTAAGCGGCGTATCCTTCCCCGAACCGCTCGATTAGCTCCGGCTCCTCCACCAGACGCAGCCAGAGCGTGAGGCCGATCGGCACAAACAGGCCGAAAATGATCGAGAACCGCGTGCCGCGCCACAGCCCAAGCGCCATGCCAGCACGCACAACTCCGGCATACACCGGATGGCGGATCACGGAGTAGATGGACGATTCGACTACCCGGCCCTCCTCTGGAAAGTAGACGTACAGCATCGCCAGATTATCAAACCCGAACGCAAACAGCGCCCGCAACCAGAGCACAAGGCCCGACACCAGCAGATAGAGGGCGACGAGGCCCGCAATCAGCGCCGCTCCGCCGGAGAGAATGCGCTGGCCGGGCACGTAGGCGTTGTGGATGATGGCGGCGAAGATCATCGGCAGGCCGATGAGCGCATGCCGCCCGAACGCATTCCGGTAGGCGAGATCGCCCCACTTGCTCCGGTATTCCTCCCGCCGCCAGAAGAACTGCGCCGTCCACAGGAACCCGGCAAGCACCATCGCCACCTGCCCCACACCCGCCCACGCAGGCCACAGCCGATCCACGATCAGCAGCAGCCCCGTTGCCAGGCCGAAAGAGACAAGGGCCAGCAGCCCGATCAGCGGGCCGCGCCCTTCGCGCAGGTCTGGCACATGCGCAGCCAGAGCATCCATACCTTTCAGCTTCCGCCAGCCCATACCCGGCTCCTTATGAATGGGCCGGATCGCCCTGAGCAGCCCTGATGGCCGATTCGGGGTCAGGAGGGCCTGCCTTCCGAAAATGTGCCGTGCCTCCGTTATCGTCCGGCAGCCGGAACAGGACGGCTCCGACCGGGATAGGGGGCCGCGCTTCGCTCCTCGCCGAAATCCGGCCAGGCGGCGACCAGCGTCCCCAGCATGAAGATGAAGCCGCCGCCCCATATCCAGTTCACAAGCGGGTTGTAGTAGACTTTAAAGGTCGCGCTGGAGAGGCCAACCGGCTCCCAGGAAACAAGCAGAACGTAAAAATCATCCCCCAGCAGGTTCGTATATGTGCCGGGGATGCTCATCGGCTGGCCGCTCGGATAATTGTCAATTCGTGGCCGGAGACGGGCCACCTCGCGCCCGTTGTGGTATACGACCGTCTGCGCCCGCATCACCGAGCGGCCATCGGTGGCGACGAAGCGCTCCAGCCCCTCGTACTCCAGAACGTATTTACCCAGCGTGATCGTCTGCCCGGCGGCGACGGCCTGCTGAGTCTCGAGCTGGGAGACGTTGCTGGCGATGACGCCAATCGCCATGATGACGACGCCCAGATGGATCATATACCCGCCATAGCGCCGCCGGTTACGCCCGAAGAGCGTCCGCAGCGCGGCCAGATAGTTCTCCCCGTGCGAGCGCACCCGCGCCATCGCGCCGCGATGGTACTCGAGGAGCGTCACCAGCGCGACGAGGATCGCCAGCCCGTAGCCGACCAGCACGCCGGGGCGATGCACGCCCAGCCCGAACAGCCCGCCCAGCAGGACGAGCGTCAGAACAGTGGGCCACAGCAACGCCCGCCCCAGCCGCCGGAGGCTGGCCCGTTTCCACGCGATGAGCGGCGCAACGCCCATCAGGAGTAGCATCAGGGCGAAGAGCGGGGCCGTCACGCGCTCATAATAGCCGGGTCCGACGGAGCTCCGCTCGACAGAGGGGGTGAACTCGGCCAGCAACTCGGTGAAGACCGGCCAGTACGTGCCGATGAAGATCGCGACGTTGAGGGAGACAAAAACGAGGTTCTGGAGCAGGAAGATCGTCTCGCGCGAGAGCAGGCTGTCAAGCTGATGCTCGGCCGCCAGGTCCTCCCAGCGACGCACCAGCAACGAGACGCTGATCACTATCGCGCCGACCAGAAACAGGAAGAACAGGGGACCGATCGCGCTCTGGGCGAAGGAGTGCACCGAGCTGACGAAGCCGGAGCGCGTGGCGAACGTGCCCAGCACGACCTGGAGATAGGTCAGGATGATCAGCACCATGTTCCAGCGCTTGAGCATCCCGCGCTTTTCCTGAATCATGACCGAGTGCAGGAAGGCCGTGCCCGTCAGCCAGGGCATAAAGGCCGCGTTCTCGACCGGGTCCCAGCCCCAGTAACCGCCCCACCCCAGCACATCATAGGCCCACCAGCCGCCCATGATCAGCCCCAGGCTGAGGAATAGCCACGCCACGAGCGTCCAGCGACGGGTCGAGCGAATCCACGAGTCGCTGAGTTGGCCGGTCGCCAGAGCGGCCATCCCGAACGAGTAAGGGATCACAAACCCGACAAAACCGAGATAGAGCAGCGGCGGGTGGATGATCATGCCGGGATGACGCAGCAGGGGGTTCAGGCCGTTGCCGTTCGGCGGGTTGACCGGAAACGCGCCGCGCGGCGCGGCAAGAGGCTTGACGCCCCCCACGATGACGCCCAGCAGGCCGGGCAGGCGTTCGGCGAAACGGATATAGGAAGCCGTCAGATCGCTGAGCGCCCCCAGCGGCCCGAACAGGTACGCCTGCACCTCGCCGGAAGGCGACTGATAGAAGGAAGCGAAGGGGTTCTCCCAGAACAGCACCAGCAGGATGAAGAAGGCCAGCGTCCCCATCGAGGCGGCGATGAAATGCGGCATCAGGTTCCGCTCGCGCCGCCAGTTGCGGAGCATCGCCCCGGCGGCGAAGGTGCTCATCAGCCACGACCAGAACAGCAGCGATCCGGCCTGCCCGCCCCACAGGGCCGTGATCTTTAGATAGGTCGGCATCGCAAGGTCGGTGACGTTCCAGACGTACTCGACACCGAACACGCCGCGTATCAACAGGCCGATCAGCAACAGCGAGGCAAAGGTCAGCAGCGGCCAGATGGCGAGCGTCGCGTTACGCGCGCTCTCCACCAGAGCCGGATTGTCCTTGCGGGTGCTGATCAGCGAGGCGATCAGCGCGTAGATCGCGCTGAGGAAGGCGAGAAGAAGCAGGATAACGCCCAACTGTGGACTCATGGTGACTCCGTTGATCTCAACCCGAACGTGCCGGAGCACGGGCCGGGCTCACACCGTGCGAGCGAAGCAAAATGGTTTGATCGATCGGCCGCACGCCAGCCGGAAAGCCTCTCAGCTTCCGGCCTCGACCTGCTCAGGCACGGCCTCCTCATAGCGCGTCGGGCACTTGAGAAGCAACTCGTCAGCGTAGAACACGCCATCCTCACCGAGCGTGCCGGTCACGATGGCCTGCGCTTCATTCTGGAGCAGATCGGGCATCGGTTCATTATAAAGGACGACCGTCACGCGGGAGGCGTTCGGGTCGCTGACGGCCTGATGCAGCACCTCGGCCAGGCCGCCCTCATCTTCGATGTCAGCCGCCGAGACGGGCACATGGGCGATGGTGAAGCTGAGAGTCTGGCCGTCATACTCGATTGTGTCCCCGATCACCGCGCCGGAGATGCGGATGTTCCGGCCAACCAGTTCATCTTTGCGGGACACAAGCTCATCAACGGTGATGAAGTACTGCTGCGACGACAGCAGGTTACTGACGATCAGATAGGCGACCGCCGCCAGCAGGATCAGGCCACCGATTATGAACTTGGCACGCCCTGCCGGACGTGCGGAGGCCACCACTGGCTGCCCTGCCCCCTGGTACGATGTTTCTGCCATGCATCTCTCCCCGGTAAAGCAAGAGTTCCTTTCGTTTGATTCGGGCCGGTTATAGGACCGCCTGACGCAGAAGGCGACCTCGCCCCGGCTCCCCTAAATTGTACCGACAAAGTCTGATTTCAGGAGTAACGTCTGCCACACTTCTCAAGTGACAGACATCACTAAAACTCAGTCAAATTGTAGCCGATGGCAAGATTTGCATCAATACGCAAATAAGCGTGAATGGGCAGGGGACGGCAGCGCGGGGAGAGAAACAGGACGGGGCGTCACCGCACGCCGCGATGACGCCCCCGGGCGTTTTGCCCCCCCGGCTTTCGGGAGGTCGAAACAGGCTAACGGAGGAACGGCGGGAAGGGAGGCCGCCCCCGGCGCGGGAGATTCTTGCGGAGCAACTCCTCGGCGATCCCCTCCGGCGCGGGCTGGGCATCGTCAAGGCGGGCCACCAGCGTCCGCAACAGGGCGGCTTCGGTCTCCAGCCGGATGGCGTGGTCGGTCAGGGCAACACGCCACAGGTCAATTGAGCCGTAGGCGCAGCGTTCGCACACGTCGCCGTACTCGGTCGTCTCATCCCGTAACACGTACCGGATCGGGGGGCTGAAGCGGCCACCGGCCCCCCGGCCACAGATCACACACGTTGCCTGCAACTGATTCTGATCATAGAAGGCGTCAACCTGAAGAGGCATTTTCCAGTCCTTTTCCTGCCGGTAAACCAGTTCCTCCAATCAAAACCAGCCTGGGCACGCGCTGGCACCCAGGCTGGCAGCTCCCGCAGATGGAAAAATACTTGCCATCTACGCGGACCTATCGTATACTGTGGGTACCTGAAGAGTGGGCCATAAGCCCGCTGAGTGTCCCCTGGTGTGCCCGCACCAGGGTTTTTCTTCTCCCTTTTCTTTATGTCTTCTGTCTGTTCCCCCTTTCTGTGTCGCGGCCGGACATCCAGCCGAGGATATCCGCCAGTCTGCGCCTGAGGTCCCGTTGATCGTACTTGCGGAGCAGATCGTCGAGCGCCTCGCGCAGCAGGGAGGCTTCCGAGCGGCCCAGTTGCCGCCCCAGGGCCTTCAGGCGTTCAAGCTGAGCGGGGGTGTAGTGGCTCGTCTTGGGTGTCATGTTGACGGCCCGCCCGAAGACCGTTCGATC
>DRKO01000226.1 GCA_011051745.1 Chloroflexota bacterium
AGATAAGCGTCCTCAGGGGGAGGGCAGCACCGGCGCATCGCCCGCCACGCGGATCAGGCCCGGCTCACCCTCGTTCCCCTCAACCGTGATCGGACGCTCGACGAAGCGCCCGATCACCGCCACGTTGGTCAGCACATGGCGCGTGATCCGCTGAGTACTCAGGGCGGAAGGCCCCCCGGCGAGCGCCAGCACGGGGAGCAGTTGATCGGGCAGATGTGGGTCGAGCGCAGCCGTCTGACGGTGGTAGGCGATCACCTCTGCGGCGGCTTCGTTCGCGACCTTCTCGGAGGGCTTGCCTCGCTCCCCCAGCGCGCTGAAGCCCGCCGTGACGTTCTCATACGAGAGGCTCACAAAAACGCCTGCCCCCGTTGAGGGGCCGGTCGTGCGAAGGGGCTGCACTCCGGGCGGCAGGCCCTCCGCACGCAGCAGGTTGTTAAGCCGCCCGCTGATGCGCTGGGGGATGTGGGCGGGGAGATTGGTCGCGACCGCCAGTCCGCGCAGGTCAAGGAACTGGCCGCGTTCCACCAGATCGAGGCCACGCAGGCGGGCCTGCCCCTGAATCGTGACCTCGACCTCGCCGCCGCCTCTGGGATACCAGCCCCATTTGAGCAGGCGGATTGTGGCCTGCAAACCGGCCTGAGCCAGCGTGGGGAGGAGTACCCACTCCACATAGTGGACAGGCGGGCTCCACGCGACGTGCGTGCCGCCCCGCAACGTCAGATGGGAGGGGCCAGCGGCCAGCGCGAGCGGCAGCAGGATCGCCTGCAGGAGCAGCGTCACAGCCCCCGCGCTCCCCTTTCCGGCCAACTGGCTGATGTCGAACGTGTACCGCCCCGGCGCGGCGGACCTGCCCGGTCGAAAGATCAACTCGCCGGAGCCGAGGTGTGCCCCCTCGACCTCCGCATCACATATCCGGGCTGCGGCCAGCACCCCGGCCAGATGCTGCGGGGCCAGGCCGGGGTTGCGTCGCCCGGCCCTGATCCGGACGATCTGAAACGGCTGATCCGTCAGGATCGAAAGCGCCAGCGCAGTACGTAAAATCTGCCCGCCGCCCTCCCCCTCCGAGCCGTCAATCCGGATCATCCGCTATATCTCGCCTTCTGTGTCTCCGCGTATAATCCTGAGCAGCCCGCTGACGAAGAACGCGCCGCCCAGCCCGGCGAACACCAGAGGGACCACAATGGAGATAAGCCCCTCTCCCCGGAACAGGAAGCCGAGCATCCCCAGCCCGATGACCACAAAAATCCCGCCCAGGATCGTTGACATGAGGGTAGAGGAACTGCCTATCGCCCGGAGCTGCTTCCCCATGAGCGCGGCGGCGATGAAGGCCGTCACCAGCACGCCGATCTGCCCGGCGGTAAGCAGGCGGTTCCCTTCCGAGATGCTGGCAAAAAGCGGGAATGCCCCGAAGGCAAGGCCGAAAAGGAGACGGTACAGGCCGTTTATGATGTTTCCCGCGCTCCGGGGTTCAACGGCCAGGGAGTTTACCGCTGCGCCTGCGATGCCGCCCCCCACAAGCGAAAAGAGGCTCAGAAAGAGAAAAAGTTCCAGTGTGTCCATGCTGCAAGCCTCCTCTACGGCCCAACGGCGACACGCTGCAGAAACAACCGGTTGGCACGCGGGACGCCATCCTCAAAGGCGGGGAGCCGCTCGCCAGTGCCGGGGAAATACAGGCCAACCGAAAGGGGATACAACCCCGGCGTGACGCCGCCGGGCGTCTGGATCATGCTGTATTGCAGGAACACGTCCCGCGTCTGGAGCGTCGCGATGTGCGGCCCCAGGCTATCTGATTGAGCGATGACGACCACCGGATCGCCCAGCATGTGAGCAAACAGCGTCAGTTCAGGGGGCGGGGGGCCGTCCAGCCGCCAGTAGGTGGTCAACTCGATCCAGTCGCCGGGCCGGATGCTCGCGTCCCGCACCGTGTACCCCAGAAAAGTGACGTTGTACCCGAACGTCACGGGCAGGTCCGCCAGCCGGAACTCGCCCGACTCCGGCGGCCAGGCGGTCGGTGCGGTGGTGATGAACGCCCCGACCTGATCGGCCAGCCGGTCGCTCACGTCCAGCCGCATCACCATGTCGGGAGGGATGCCGGGCACGCCCTCATCCTGCGCATAGCGCATCCAGGCCAGCAAGGGGCCGGGCAGATGATCGTAGTAGTGCCCGCGCGGAAAGATGATGCGCTGCGACTCGCCCCCGTTCGCCAGGACGAGGCTCTGGGTGCAATCAAAGTAGCGGATGGGCAGGTTGTGGCGGTGCATGAGGTAGGAGAGGAGTTCTTCGTTTGTCAGCGCAAAAGGATCATCCGTCCGATCCACCGGCGTGGTGCAGATCGAGACGGGCGTCGGGTCGCGTCCGGTGTCCAGATAATGGGCCAGCAGGCCCAGATCGGCCCCGTAGGTCAGGCGCACCTCATCCAGAGCAGGCCACACCCTGAAGTAGTCGCGATACGTCCAGACGGCGTTACCGACGATCAGCGCAGCCACCAGACCGCCGACGGCCACCGTCAACGGCTTTCGCCACCGGTCGGCCAGATGGTGGCGTGCGAACTGGAAGATAGCCCGCAGCCCGACCGCCGGAAAGACAAACGCCACCGGCAGGATAACGGCCATGTACTCGAAATCGGGCTTGCGGGGCAGGAACGCCGTCGGGATCAGGCCCAGCCCCATCCAGAGCAGGGAGAAGCCGTAGGGCGCACGTCTCCAGCGGGCGAGCGCCACCCCGATCCCGATCACCATCAGCACCGCCATGAAAGGCCCCAGCACCGGCCTGCCCGGCAGGTTGTGGCTGGGGAGCATATCGCCCCGCAGGGCGAGGGCGGCAAGCGTCGAGAGCAGGCGGCCCGGTATCTGGGCGATCAGGCCGGGTTGCTCGGCCAGCGGAACCGGCTCACGGACGCCGGGGTGGCGGATCAGATAGATCGCCAGCGGCAGGTTCAGGACACCCGCCAGCAGGAGGGCGTAGAAAATATTCCCCCAGTGACGCCTCAACTCCTGACGGTCCACCACCCAGCGATAGGCCACAAAGGCCACAAAGAGCGCGGGGAGCGTCCAGGCCGTCACATGGACGTATTGCGACATTCCCAGCGCCAGCCCGCCCACTGTGAACCACAGGCTGGACTCGGTGACCTCCCGCGCCTCAAAGGCCCGCATCAGGGTGTAAATGACAAACACAGTCACGAAGGGCATCAGCGCCACGTGGAGTACCGAGCGGCTCATCCAGACCGGCCAGAAGGCGACGGCGGCCACGCCCAGCGCCATCAGCGCCACCCGCACGCCGAACATGTGCCGCATCAGGCGGGCGGTGAGTGCCAGCGCCAGCATCCCCAGCCAGACGGAAGGAAGCCGCCATAGAATGAGCCCCCGCCCGGTGACCGTCGTCGAGGCCGCCAGCAGGGCATAGTAAAGCCCCTCACGCGCGGGCGAGACCTCATCGTAGATGACCGAGACGTAGCCATCCTTCAGACGGTCGGCGATCTGGGCATTGATCAACTCCTCGCGCTGGAGACCGGGGGGCGTTGTACCCAGTGCC
>DRKO01000227.1 GCA_011051745.1 Chloroflexota bacterium
AAGAAGCACCAGAGCCCCATTCAGGCCGGTCGAAGCCAGGTGCAGCCGGGGATCATCCAGTTTGAAGCGCCGATCCATGTCTCGAATGTGATGCTGGTCTGCCCGCAGTGCGATCAGCCCACCCGCGTGGGCATCCGTCGAGAGGATGGCGTGCGCATACGGGTGTGCAAGAAATGCGGCGAGGATATTGACTGATGCACAGATTAAGACAGCATTACGAGGAGAATGTCCGCCCGGCGCTGATGAAGCGCTTCGGGTACAGGAACATCATGGAAGTTCCGCGCATCACCAAGATTGTGCTCAATGTGGGCGTGGGTGAAGCGCTGGAGAATGCCCGCGCTCTGGACTCGACCGTCGAGGATATTCGGACGATCACGGGGCAACAGCCGGTGATCACGCGGGCACGGAAGAGCATCGCGGCTTTCAAGCTGCGAGAAGGCCGCTCGATTGGCGTCAAGGTCACGCTGCGGGGTGAGCGGATGTGGGCGTTTCTGGATCGCCTGATGAACGTCGCCTTACCCCGAACGCGGGACTTCCGGGGCGTTTCGCCCACCGCCTTCGATGGGCGCGGCAACTACACGCTGGGCCTGCGCGAGCAGTTGCTCTTCCCTGAGATTGACTACGACAAGATTGACAAGATACGCGGGATGGAAATCAGCATTGTGACGACTGCCGACACGGACGAGGAAGGCCGCGAATTGCTGAGGCTGCTGGGGATGCCTTTCCGTGATCTGGAAGTCGTCAGGCTGTCGCAGTAAGTCAGAAGAGCGGGAGTTAACCGAATGTCCAAGAAGTGTATGCCATACCGCGAGATGCGCCGCAAGTACCGGGTGCGGGTTCGCAACCGGTGCAAGCGCTGTGGCCGCCCCCGTGGATACATTCGCAAGTTTGAGCTTTGCCGGATCTGCTTCCGTGAACTGGCGCTCAAGGGTGATATCCCAGGGGTTGCCAAGTCCAGCTGGTAGGGCCGTCAGGAGAAGCCGGTATGTACGTAAATGATCCTATTGCCGACATGTTAACGCGCATTCGCAACGCGGTGATGGCGCGTCATGAAGAGGTTCTCGTGCCGCACTCGAAGATCAAAGAAGAGATTGCGCGCATCCTGAAAGAAGAGGGCTACATCGTGGACTATACGATCAGCGATGAGAAGCCCATCAAGTGGATTCATATTCGGCTGAAGTATGTCGGTGAGCGCCGTAACCGCAGGCCGGTGATCTCCGGTCTGGAGCGGGTCAGCAAGCCCGGTCGTCGAATCTATGCGGGCTATCGGGAGATGCCCTGGGTGTTGAGCGGCATGGGTATTGCGATCGTCACCACCCCCAAGGGGTTGATGACCGACCAGCAGGCCCGACGCGAGCGGGTCGGCGGTGAGGTGCTGTGTTACGTCTGGTGACGCGAATCGTCAGAAACGCAGGCGGCACGGCATGGGGCGTGAGCGGGTGCTCTGGCCGCCGGACGCCTGAAGTCTGAACGGAGTGAAGTATGTCTCGGATTGGCAAGAAACCAATTCCCATTCCAGACGGCGTGACCGTCACGATCAAGGGGAGCGAGGTCACGGTCAAAGGCCCCAAAGGGGAACTGACCCGCAGCTTTGACCCCGATATGACGATCACGCAGGAGGATGGGCATTTAATCGTTCGGCGCCCAAGTGACCAGCGTCGTCATCGTGCCCTGCACGGGCTGACGCGGGCGTTGCTGAATAACATGGTCATCGGTGTGAGCGAGGGCTATGAAATCCGCCTGCGGATTGTCGGCACGGGCTATCGGGCCGAATTGCAGGGCGAAGACCTGCGGCTGAGCCTGGGATATTCTCATGATATCCTGGTTGTGCCCCCGCCGACCGTCAAATTCCAGGTTGAGGAGCGAGGCCAGCTGGTTATCATTACCTCGATTGATAAAGAGATCATCGGCCAGGTTGCGGCGGATATTCGTCGCCTGCGCCCGCCTGAACCGTACAAGGGCAAGGGCATCCGCTACGAGGGCGAGGAAGTGCGCCAGAAGGCCGGTAAGGCCCGCATCGGGGCCTGATCGGCGTGGCTGTTGTATGCGGAGCAGGCCCTTTTGACCCCGGAACTGTTACGGGGGTCTGCTTACTGGCCTGGCAGGCATCAATTGTGTTCAAATGGAGCAGGCAGGTATGAGTGTTAAGAGTCAGATAGCGCGGAAGCGTCGCCACAGGCGCGTCAGGAAACGCGTGTTCGGGACGCCTGATCGCCCGCGCCTGAACGTATTCCGCAGCCATAAGCATATCTACGCGCAGGTCATTGACGATACAGCCGGTCATACGCTGGCTGCTGCTTCGACGATAGACGTCGAACTGCGAGACAAAACCAAGGGCAAGACCAAGAAGGAACAGGCGGCGCTGGTGGGGCGTCTGGTCGCTGAACGCGCACTTGACGCTGGCATAAAGACTGTGGTATTCGACCGGGGCGGCTATAAATATCATGGCCGCGTGAAGGCCCTGGCCGACGCCGCCCGTGAAGCTGGGTTAGATTTCTAGCGGCGCTTGAAGAGGGGCCTTCCGGTGGCGGGAAGGATCGGTGGAAAACACCCTTCCCACCCGGCGGCCCGGCGTCAGACGTTGGAGAGGGACATGGGACGACGAGGCGAGCCCCGTATCAAAGAACGCGATGAACTGGATGAGCGCGTGCTTGACATCAAGCGCGTTGCTAAAGTTGTGAAGGGCGGACGCCGTTTTGCCTTCCGAACCGTTGTGGTGGTGGGCGACAACAAGGGCAACGTGGGGGTAGGCGTCGGGAAAGCCCGCTCCGTTCCTGATGCGATTCGCAAGGGGGCCGAGCGTGCGCGACGCAATATGACGCGGGTCTCAATAGTGGATACAACCATCCCCCATCCCATCGTTGTCAAGTATGGCGGTGCGGAAGTGATGCTGCGCCCTGCCTCGCCGGGAACCGGCGTGATCGCGGGCGGCGCGGTGCGTGCCGTCGTTGAGGCGGCGGGGATCAAGGACATTCTGACCAAGTCGAGGGGCAGCTCAAATATGCTCAACGTGGCGCGGGCCACGCTCGAGGGCCTTAAGCAGATGAAGGATGTCAACGAACTGGCCGCCATGCGCGGTAAAGACCCGGAGGAACTGCTGCCCTTCTGGATGCGTAAGAGGAAACGAGGCGGCTAGCTATGGCGAAGAGGAAAAGCAAGAAGAAGCAGCCTAAAATGCTGCGGATTAAGCTTGTCAAAAGCCCGATCGGCTATTCGCAGCGGCAGAAGGACACGGTCCGTTCGCTCGGATTGCGGAAGCTCAACCAGGTGGTCGAAAAGCCGGATTCGCCGGTTCTGCGTGGGATGTTGAACAAGGTCAGCCATCTGGTCAGTGTTGAGGAAGTGGAGTAGACAATGAAGCTACACGACCTGCGTCCCCCCAAGGGTGCAACGAAAAAGCGCAAGCGAGTAGGTCGCGGTATCTCCGCCGGGCAGGGTAAAACCGCCGGTCGGGGTACGAAGGGGCAGGGCGCACGCGCTGGCGGTGGCAAGGGCCCTTACTTTGAGGGCGGCCAGTTGCCACTGGTTCGCCGCCTGCCGTTCAAGCGCGGCTTTACCAACATCTTTCGAATCGAATACGACGAGATCAACGTGGACCAGCTCGAAAACCGCTTCGAGGCCGGAGCAGAGGTCACGCCGCAAACGCTGGCCGAGGCCCGGTTGATCCGTGACGCTGAGCGTCCGGTTGTGATCCTGGGGCGGGGCGAACTGAGCAAGGCCCTGACTGTGAAAGCTCATCGCTTCAGCAAGAGCGCCCGTGAGAAGATCGAGGCCGCCGGTGGGTCGGTTGAGGTCCTCGAACTGGAATTCACCGGCGCGCGGGCAACTGTCAAGAAACTATCGAGGGCCCAGATCGAAGCGCTCAGGGCCCGTCGCGCTGCGTCCAACGATTGATAGGGAGAAGGCGAGATGTCCTTTTTCGCAGGCCTTCGCGAGACGTTTACTCTGCCCGACCTGCGGCGGCGTATGCTGATCACGCTTCTGTTGCTGGTCATCTATCGCTTTGCAGCCAATGTGCCGGTCCCCGGCGTGGATCGGGAAATTCTGCGGCAGGTATTGCAGCCCGACAGCGCGATCGGCGGGTTTGCACAGGTGCTCGACCTGCTATCCGGCGGCGCGGTGTCGAACTTCTCCGTGCTGGCGATGGGGGTTTATCCTTACATCACG
>DRKO01000228.1 GCA_011051745.1 Chloroflexota bacterium
ACCAGAAGCGGCACGCCGCGCTCTGTGCCGCTTTTCCAGCCGGTTGTTTACCGGGGGAACCGGGACACCGAGCCCAGAGCAGCGATTCTGGCCCGCATCGGAAGAGCGCCTCACTATCCGCTGGTGGTGGCATTGCACCTCACGACCCTCGTCGGGGAGCGCGGCGAGCACACCGTCAGAGGAAGGCCCGCGGAGGCGGCCCGCATCCGCCGGGAACAGGCCCGCCTGCTGCTCGACCTGTTAAAGGAACACGCTCTGGAACGTGGCGAGATCGTCTTTTTGCTCGGCGACTTCAACGCGACCGTCGAGGAGGAAACGATCCGCTCGATCATCATGGAGGAAGGTGGGTTCGCATACCTCCAACCGAGGGGGGAACCGGCCAGCACTCACCCTGAAGTCCCATCACCGATCGATCATATCTTTGTCTATCCGCAAGAGCGGCTGGCGGGGTATCATTGCTTCATCGTGGAGAGCGAAGAAGCCAGACAGGCATCCGACCACCTGCCTGTCGTCGCGGAGATCACACTCCGATGATGTGGCGAGCCTGCATTCCGGGGTAAGCCTTTCCGGATTCCGGGCGCACAGGCTTACCCGACCTTCAGGAGATACCATCTATGGAAGCAATCGAGTTTGGAACGGACGGGATACGCGGACGAGTCGGAACCTGGCCCATGGACCCCATCGGGGCGATGCAGATCGGGCAGGGCGTCGGAGCATATCTGCGCCACAAGACGGAAAGCCCGCGCGTCCTGATAGGGCGCGACACGCGCCTCTCCGGAGATGCGTTGATGGCTGCGCTGGCCTCCGGACTCATGTCGCAGGGGGTCACGGTTGTGGATGTGGGCGTGATCACGACTGCCGGGGTGGCTTACCTGACCGGTCGTTATGGGATGGAGGCCGGTATTGTTATCTCCGCCTCGCACAACCCCTGGACGGAGAACGGGATCAAGCTCATCGGCCCGGCAGGGCTGAAGCTGAGCGATGATGAGGAAGAGATCATCGAGGGGCGCATCGCACAGGCGATCAGGGGAGAACTGGAAAGCTCCCCGTTTGGGCGGCTGGAGCAACACCCGGAGTGGCAGGAAGCATACATCCAGCACCTGATCGAGCCGTTCGATTCCCTCGCCTTTGCCGGGTTGCGGGTCGCACTCGATTGCAGCAACGGCGCGGCCAGCCACATCGCACCGGCGTGCTTCGCGCGGCTCGGATGCAGGACGATCGTCATGCACGCCGCGCCGGATGGCGTTAACATCAATCAGGGGTGTGGGTCGGAGGTGGTGCGTGCCGGGCAGAGCGATCTGCCCCACGTGGCCCGCGCCGCCAGTGTTCAACTGGCCGTCGCGTTCGATGGTGATGCTGACCGTGCGATTCTGGTGGACGAGGCGGGCAACCTGATTGACGGCGACCACATCCTGTACATTATTGGAACATACCTCAAGGGGAAGGGAGCACTGAGAGGGAACGCGGTCGTCACCACGCAGATGGCAAACAGCGGGCTTGATCGGGCGCTCGCCAGGCACGGGATCAACACCGTGCGAACCAGGGTCGGCGACCGCTACGTGATGCAGGAGATGCTTGAGAAGGGGTATATTCTGGGTGGCGAGCAATCCGGGCACATCGTCATTTATGACGAAACCCACACCACCGGTGACGGCATTTATACGGCCCTCTTCCTTGCGAGCGTGCTTGTCGAGAACGGGCCGACGACCCTCCAGGAACTGGCCGCCCCCGTGACCAAGCTGCCGCAGGTGATCGCCTCGGCGCGAGTGGAGAGCAAGCCGCCGCTGGACACACTCGAGAGCTTCCTCCGCGAGCGGGACACAGTCCTGCGGGAACTGGGAGACGAGGCGACCGTCAACGTGCGCTACTCCGGGACGGAGCCGCTGGTTCGCGTGATGGTCGAGGGAACAACCGCCCAATCGCTGGAGGACGTTGCCCGGCAGGCCGTTCGCCTCTGCCGCGCCGTCCAGAAGGCTGTCGGCGGCGGAGATGAGGATATTGATATCAAAGACTGCACAACCGGCGCGTCGCTCGATCTTCCGACGACCGGCATTTAGACAGGCACACATGGAGTGAATCCCCAATGAGCACACCGAGAATAACTCTTGACAAAACCACCCCCTGGATATGGCCTCTTGAGCGGATCGAGGGCTGGGTGGGAGAGCTCGCGCGGAAGCCGGAGGAAGTCGCCATCGGCTTCTGCTCCCTGAAACGCTGGCTGACCGAGCATGTGGATGATCCGGAGGTCCGCGCCCGCAGCTTCCCGCTCACGCACCGCTTTCTGGACGAGGTCGAGGCCTGGCTGACGGATGGCAATCCCACGGAAGACGATCTACGTCTCCTGTTCGGGGTGTTGATGACGTTGATCGGAGAAGCGGGCCCCTACCGCTATGAGACCAAGAAAGACCCCTCCGGGGAACTCGACCGGACCATTCGGAACCCGATGGAAGCGATCCGGGTGCGAACCGTCGAGGTCAGCAAGGCGCTCTTTGCCCGGCCAGAGTTCGACCTGATCCGCGAGAGTATCAATGCAGAGATCGTCCCCCTGCTCGACTCGGCGGTGGAAACGTTCGGGGATGAGCATGACCGCTTTATGCCGTTCCGGATCATCCAGATCGGGAAGATCGCCGAGCGCCTGCTTGATCTGGCCGACTGGCTGGAGGTTGAAAAGACGGGAAGCGGGGAAGAGGCTCAACTGATAGAACTACTCAAAGGGTTCTATGAGTTGAAGTACCCGCGCTTCGGGACTTCGGGGCTGCGGGGTCGCTGGAACGTGGACTTCACGGAGATCAAGGCCCGCCGCACCGTGCAGGCGATCTGTGAATATCTCTCCGACACAGACATCCCGGACTTCGTCATCCCCAGAGCACACCCCCTGACAGGCAAATGGATCATCGTCGGGTACGATGGTCGGCGGAACTCGCCGCAGGTCGCCCGCTGGATCGCCGAGATCGCGCTACACAACGGGTTCAAGGTTTACATGGCGAGCCGCCCGACGCCGACCCCTGTCATCGCCTACTTTGCGACGGAGTACATCGGCAAGGAAAACATCGCCGGTATCCTCAACTGCACGGCCAGCCATAACCCTTCGGACTGGCAGGGCATCAAGTTTAACCCCAAGGAAGGCTATCCGGCCCCCACTCATCTGACGAACATCATCGCGGAACGCATCAACGAGATGCAACTCCTGAACGTGGATGTCCCCGGTGCGGACATCGAGGAGGCCGAGGCGGAAGGCCACTTTAAGTACTATGATCCCATCGTCCGGTACTGGCACTGGATCAAAGACAACGGGAAGGACAACCGGCGGATCACGCTCGACCTGGACCGGATCAGGGAATATTTCGGCGATAAGCTGGTTCTGATTGACGAGATGCACGGGGCCGGACGGCGGTACATGCAGCAGGTTCTTGGTGAACTGGGCATCCGTCATAAGACCCTGCACGCCGAACGCGACATAGACCTGGGCGATCTGGACTACGCCAACCCGGAGATGCCCTACATCCAGCCGCTGGCGGACGCTGTCAGGGAAGAAGGGGCGGCACTGGGGCTGGGGATGGACACCGACGCCGACCGCTTCGGCGTGGTTGATGAGGGCGGACATTACTTCCGACCGAATCAGATTCTGGCGATGTTGGCCCAGTATCTCGGCTATGAGCGTAAACTTGAGGGGCGCATCGTGATCACACAGACAGGGCTGCCCCTGATTGACAGGCTGGCCGAACGCTTCCCTGGCCTTGAGGGCTATCGGCCTGAAGGCAACGTCATTCCTCCCTACGTGGATCATCGGTTTTATAAGCGCCGGACAGGACGCCGGGAAGATCAACAGTGGAAGAACGTCTTCGTTGTGCCGGTCGGGATTAAGTACATCGTCGAAATCCCGCGCATGGACAACTCCTACCGGCTGCTGGACGAGGAGAAGCTGGGCGAGCACTGGATGGACAACCTCCTGCTGGGCGGGGAGGAAAGCTCCGGGCTGACGACGCGCGGGCATGTTCCAGATAAGGATGGGATATGGGCCAATCTCCTGATCATGGACATGATCGCCTACTACGGGAAGCCGTTGCGGGAGATATGGCGGGACCTGGTATCCCTGCCGGAAGCGTGGGAGTCCTTCGGCGGGCGGGTGGACGTGGACGCCAGCGACCGGCCTAAAGAGCGCCTGATTAGCTACTACCTCGACCTGTTCAAGGGTGTTCAGCCGGGTGAGATCAAGATGGGCGGCTACCCCGTGCTCTATGCCGGTGGAACGCGCTATGATCTGGTCGAAATCTTCCTGGGGGATGAGGAAGGCCAGATGCGGAACTTCCTGCGTATCCGGGCTTCTGGAACGGAGCCGATCAACCGCGTTTATACCGAAACCGCCGATCCGGAGCTGTGGAAAGAGTTGCTGGAGATCGTGCTTGCCAAGCTGGATGAATTCACCATAGAGGAGATCGAGGAGGCCTATCGCATCCAGCGGCTGGCGGACATCCTCGCGGCCACGCGGCCCGGCAACTGGGACACCGTTCTGCAGGCGGTGAAGAAGAAGCTGGCCGCCGAGGGGTGGACGAGCGAGGCGTTAAAAGAGACTCTGAAGATCAAGTACGGGTATGTTGAGAACCGGAATCGGCGCGTCATCGAGCAATGGCTGGCGCTCCTCGCCTGACGCTGCGGTAGCCGGAACAAGGAACCCGATCTGTGCCGACGGCCTGCCTGAGACCGGGCAGGCCGTCGCCTGTGGCGGGATGGTTTCTTAACAACTTCTACACAATCGGGCGCTATGATTCGGGTGGAAGGTATGACTGCCACAGGCAGGAACGACGATCGGGAGGTGAAGGTCAGAAATGGCAAAAACGGGAGCAACACCTTTTAACAGGCGCATCTTTACATGGGCCACTTTCCGGGAGAGCCTGCAGGATGTGCTCGATCACCTTGATGATCTGCGGGCGGCTGCCCGGAGCGGGCGGGTGAGCAAAGCCTTTGCGGAAAAGATCATGCTGGCGGTGACGCAGGTTAACGGCTGCCGTTACTGCAACTATGGGCATACACGGGCGGCGCTCAAAGTTGGGGTGGCGAAAGAAGAACTCCGCCATCTGGTCCAGGGGCAGTTTGACAGGCTGCCGGAGGATGAGATCATCGCCATTCTGTTTGCGCAACACTACGCGGAGCAGGGCGGAAAACCGGATGAGGAAGCGTGGCAACGACTGGTCGAGACTTACGGGCCGGAGACAGCCCGCGACATTATGGCCTACATCCGGATGATCATGTTCGGGAACCTGCTGGGGAACACCTTCGATGCCTTTTTGAGCCGGTTAGCGGGGCGGCCAGCCGAAGGAAGCAGCCTATTTGATGAGGTCGCCGTGCTGACGATGACGGTCCTCCTGATTCCGCTTTACATGGTGAAACATGTGCTCCGCCGGGTCTTCAGGCCGCAGGAGCAAAGCTCACCGCCAGCCCTCAAACAGGCGGGGTAAGCGTCCGTAACGGGAAGGGAGTGGTGACTCTAGCTCGCCCGGAGTCGCCGGGGGCATCCTTCCGCAATCAGATATTCCCCATCTGTCCCCCGTCAAGCCTGCACCGCAAGTCCATCATAAGCCACCTCATAGCCATGTCGCGCGGCGAAGTCCACCAGTTCCGGATGGGCGGGGTTGCCTTCGTGGGCTATGTGAGTTGCGAAAACGCGGGCTCTCTCGGTCAAAAGCCCCTCCTCGCGCATGCGCTCCACGTGTCCGGCGACCTGATGGGCGCTCAGATGATCACTGCCCGGCTCCTCAGGGCCGTAGGTATGATCGAGAACCACTATGTCAAATCGCATCCTGCGCCGGTGAAAAGCCTGCCATATCTCCTCCGGCAGGGTCGCCGTGTCCGTACCGTAGAAGATACTCCGCCCGTCCGCCTCGATAGCATACAGCAGCGGTTCAACCGAGGGATCATGGTTTGCCGGAAAGGTTGTGACCCGATAAGGGCCGATGGAGAAGGACTGAAACGCCTCGATCCGATGAATTTCCAGATTCAGCCGCTCGCCAACCTCAGGATCGAGGAGACTGTCGGAGGAAAGGTCTCTCTCGAAAGTACGCGCGGCCCGGTGCACGGTAGCAGGTGAGGCATAAAAGTGCAGGCGGGGTGCACCGATCACGCCATACCCCGGGCTGCGGGAGAGAAAGTGGGAGGGGTCCAGATGGTCCGCATGGGCGTGCGTTTGCAGGCAATAATGCACGCTGGATAAAGGGCAACCGTGCATAAAGGCTGCGGTCATGATATCGGGGCCGAGGTCGAGCAGGAGATCGTCATCGATCAGCGCAGCCGATCGCTTCCGCAGGCTCGGGCCGCCGAGCACCCGCGCCCGTTCGCAGTTCTCGCACCGGCAGAAGGCCTCAGGATAGGCATTGGCGGCGGCGGTTCCCAGAAAAGTAAGGATCATTTCCACAACGAGTCCCCCAGGGGGATCAGTAAGAGTCCTGCAGCTCACCAGTGGGGACGATGATCTGCCCATCACGTTGATCGCCCACAGCGGTGACGTGGTGAGGCTCTTTCTCCAGAAGGAAGGCGGTGTAGGCCGCGACCAGCGCGTCCAGTTCGTCGTGGGAGTGAACGTCTTTCATGTTCAACTGGCCCCTCAGGAAATGGTGGGGCGTCCACTCCTCAAGGATGTACATCGGGTCGCGCACCCCGACCCCCTCCTGATACAGGATAAGC
>DRKO01000229.1 GCA_011051745.1 Chloroflexota bacterium
GCAACTTCTGAACAGTAGAGCAAGAGCGATATGCAACCCATTCGCACGTTTCAGGCAGAGAGAACCGCTTCCCTCCCCGTGAAGGGTGAGGGTGCTGTGTCTGCCGCCTATTACTTTTATTTCTATTTTACGTGCGATGCACGAGGGTTGGGCATGGCTCTTGCTGCTGTGAGGCGTTAACCGCACATCAGCACACCGGGAAGCACAGGCGCAGGGCTATGTCCTGCGCCTTTTCGCTTTTTATTCTGGAGGAGGAGGTTTTTATGGTGGCTCAGGGGAACTCGAAAACAGGGGTCGTTTGCCGGGGAGTGCGCGGCGCGACCACCGCCCCGGCCAACACGCCGGAGGCGATCCTCACCGCAACGGAGGAGTTGCTCAGGCAGATCGTCAGCGCGAACGGCATCCGGCCTGACGATATTGCCAGCGTCATCTTTACCACCACCCCCGACCTCAACGCGGCCTACCCCGCCGCTGCTGCGCGGGCGCTTGGCTGGACGGATGCCGCCCTGCTCTGCACGCACGAGATGGATGTCCCCGGCGGATTGCCCCGTGCGATCCGCGTGCTGCTCCACTGGAACACCTCCACGCCCGCCCGCGAGATTCGCCACATCTATATCAACGGGGCCGAAAGCCTGCGCCCCGACCGCGCCGGAACTGCCAGAGGATGAACAGCCATGGAAGAAGAGGAGCGAGCTGCCATGATTATCGTAATGGATAAGGACGCCACGCCCGAACAACTCCAGGCCGTGATCGCCTGGGTGGAAGGGCAGGGCTACCGGACACATCTTTCACAGGGAGAGGAGCGTACCATCGTGGGGGTCGTCGGGAACGACCGCCCGCTGGATCACAATCAGGTGGAACGCATGGCGGGTGTCGAGCGGACGGTGCGCATCCTCGCGCCGTACAAACTCGCCAGCCTTGACATGCAGCCGGAGCCGACGCTCGTCCCCCTCAACGGGTTGAAGATCGGAGATAAGCAGGTTGCCCTGATCGCCGGGCCGTGTTCGGTCGAGAGCCGCGAGCAGATTCTGGAGGCCGCCCACGCCGTCAAGGAGGCCGGCGCAACGGCCCTGCGCGGGGGAGCCTTCAAGCCGCGCACCTCGCCCTACAGCTTTCAGGGGCTGGGGCTGGCCGGGCTGGAATTGCTGGCCGAGGCCCGCGAGCAAACCGGCCTGCCGGTAGTGACCGAGGTAATGGCCCCGGAGCAGGTTTCGCTTGTCGCCCAGTACGCCGATGTGCTTCAGGTCGGGGCGCGGAACATGCAGAACTACAACCTGTTGCGGGCGGTCGGGAGCACCAACCACCCCGTCCTGCTCAAGCGCGGCATGATGAGCACAATGGAAGAGTTGCTGATGTCCGCCGAGTACATCCTCTCGTGCGGGAACCCCTCCGTCATGCTGTGTGAGCGCGGAATCCGCACCTTCGAGACCTACACCCGCAACACCTTCGACGTGAACGCCATTCCGGCCCTGAAGGCGCGGACTCACCTGCCCGTGCTGGCCGACCCCTCACACGGAACCGGCCACTGGGAGTACGTCGAGTCGGTGGCGCTGGCCGCTGTCGCGGCGGGGGCGGACGGCCTGCTGATCGAGGTACACCCCCACCCTGAGCAGGCGCTCTCGGATGGGTTACAATCCCTCAAGCCGGAGCGTTTCGCGGATCTGGTCAAACGCCTGCGGGCGGTCGCCGAGGCAATTGGACGCTCACTGTAGGCGCGGCTCGGACGGGGGAACTTAACTCATGGACGAAGACGGCTTTACGCTCAGGGACAGGACGGTCTGTGTGGTGGGGCTGGGGCTGATGGGCGGCTCGCTGGCGCTTGCACTGCGCGACCGCGTGGCCGCGCTGACCGGCGTGGACGTGGACCCGGTGACCCGCGCGGCGGCTTTAGAACGGGGGATCGTGAGTCGCGCCGCGGATGATCTCACCCTGGCACGGGAGGCCGACGTTGTAGTGCTCGCCACGCCGGTGCGGACGATCATCCGGCTGGTGGGGGAGATCGGGCCGTTCCTTCGACCGGGGGCGCTGCTGTTCGACATCGGCAGCGTGAAGGGGCCGGTCGTGGAGGCGATGAATGCCCTGCCGGAGGCCGTCGGGGCGGTGGGCGGTCACCCGATGTGCGGGAAGGCGGAGGCCGGTCTGCGGCACGCCGAGGCCGCGCTGTATGAGGGGGCTCCCTTCGTCCTGTGCCGGACAGAACGCTCAACCGAAGTGGCGTTGAGCATCGCCGGGGCGATTGTGAACGCGGTCGGGGCGCGAATGATCGTGATGGATGCGGGCTGGCATGATAGAGCGGTGGCTTTCATAAGCCACCTGCCCTACGCGCTCTCGGCGGCGCTGGCGCTGACCGCCGGAACGTATGCCGCGACGGACCCTCTGGCGTGGTCGCTGGCGGCCTCCGGCTTTCGTGACACGTCCCGTCTGGCCGGTTCCGACCCCCTGATGATGGCCGACATCCTGCTGACGAACGCCGATGCGGTGCTGGAGACGCTCGACGCGGCGCGGGGAAGCCTTGAGGAGCTATCGGCGCTGATCCGCCGGGGCGATCCGGAGGCGCTGATCGCTTACCTTGAGCGGGTTCAGCAGATACGCCACGACTGGGAAAGGCAACGCTCATGACTGCCACGCTGACCGTCCGGCCCGGCCATCGCCTGAGCGGTACGGCCTCCGTGCCGGGCGACAAATCCATCAGCCACCGGGCGCTGATCCTCGGTGCGCTGGCCGATGGGGAGAACGTGATCGAAAACTGGCTGGTCGCGGGCGACACGCTCGCCACGCTCGGGGCGCTGGAGGCGCTGGGCGTCGAGATCGAGCGACGGGATGGCCGCCTGCGGTTCCGGGGCGGGGCGCTCTCGCCGCCGCCCGCTCCGGTTGACTGCGCCAACGCGGGAACGGCGATGCGCCTGCTGGCCGGTCTGCTGGCCGGTCAGCCGTTCGCCAGCGTGCTGGACGGCTCGGAGCAGTTGCGCCGTCGCCCGATGCGGCGGGTGGTGAAGCCGCTCCGCCGCATGGGGGCGGACATTGAGGATACGGACGGGCGCGCGCCGCTCCGCATCCGTCCGGCGCATCTGACCGGCCTTGAGCATCGCCCGGAGGTCGCCAGCGCACAGGTCAAGAGCGCGATCCTGCTGGCCGGATGGCACGCGGAGGGCGTCACAACGGTGATCGAACCCGGCCCCAGCCGCGATCACACCGAGCGGATGTTGCGGGCGATGGGCGCTCCGCTGACGGTTGAGGGGCGGCGGGTGACGCTGGGGGCGGAGCGGCCCCGTCTGGCTCCGCTCCACCTGCGCGTGCCGGGGGATTTCTCATCGGCGGCTTTCCTGATCGTGGCAGCCGCCCTGCTGCCCGGCTCAGACGTGCGGATCACGGGTGTGGGGCTGAACCCGACCCGTACCGGCCTGCTGGATGCGC
>DRKO01000230.1 GCA_011051745.1 Chloroflexota bacterium
CATGGCCCAGCTCCTGGGACGGGAAGGATACCGGGGGGCTGCCTCGCCGGAGGATGCCAGTGTCCTGATCGTGAACACCTGCGGCTTCATCGGCCCGGCCAGAGAGGAAAGCCTTAACGCGCTGCGTGAACTGGCGGAGAGCAAGCGCCCCGACCAGCTTCTGATCGCAGCCGGATGTCTGGCCCAGCGATACGGGGTCGAGCTGGCGGAGGAAGTGCCGGGGCTGGACGGCGTGATCGGCACGCGCCGCTGGATGGATATTCTCGATCTGATCCACCGCCTGCGAGGTCGGAGGCATCCGAAGCCGCTCTATCACCTGCCGGACGAGGCGCTGACCGTCGGCACGGATGAGCACGGGGTGCTGCGGGTTGCCCGGCAGGGAGCCAGCGCCTATCTCAAGATTGCGGATGGCTGTCGCCGCCCGTGTGCCTTCTGCGCCATCCCGCTGATCAAGGGAACTCACGTCAGCCGCCCGCCGGAGGTGATCGTCAGCGAAGCGGCTCGCCTGAACGAGATGGGCGTTAAAGAGATCATCCTGATCTCGCAGGACACGACCGATTACGGGCACGATCTGGGCATGAAAGACGGCCTGGCGACGCTGCTGGAGCAGATCGTCGAGGCTGCCCCCGATGTCCCCTGGATCAGGCTCATGTATGCCTATCCGGGCTATGTCACCCCGCGCCTGATCGAGGTGATGGCCTCCCACGAGCGCATCCTGCCCTATCTGGACATGCCCCTCCAGCACGGGCATCGAGAGGTGCTGAAGCGAATGCGCCGCCCGGCACGGGTCGAATGGGTATACGAGACGATCACGATGATGCGCGACGCCATGCCCGATCTCGCGATCCGGACAACGTTCATCGTTGGCTACCCCGGTGAGACGGAGGAGGAGTTCGAGGCGCTGGTGGACTTCGTACGCGACCTGGAGTTTGACCGGGTGGGTGTGTTCACTTACAGCTACGAGGTCGGGACGCCGAGCGCTGCCCTGCCCGATCAGATTCCGGAGGAAGTCAAGCAGGCCCGCCGTGATCGCCTGATGCAGGTTCAGCAGGACATCTCCCACCGGCGCAATCAGGCCTTCGTGGGGCGCACGCTCCCTGTGCTGATCGAGGGCTACGGCGATGGCCTGAGCGTGGGGCGCTCCTACAGAGACGCTCCAGAAATTGACGGCATGGTGATCGTCGAGGGTAAGCTACCGGTGGGTGAGATCGTGCCGGTGCGCATTACCGGCGCGATGGTCTATGATCTGCTCGGTGCGGTAGAGCCAGAGGTTTCCCCGCTCATCGTTCCTGACGAGACGGGGGCGGAGGAAGCGCCCTCATGAAGGAGGGGTGGAAAACTCTGTCGCAGCGTCAACTGCTGGATTGCTCGCCCTGGCTCCGGGTCTTCTCCGAGACGGTCCAGCTGGAGGACGGGGAAACCGTAGTAGAAAACTTTTACCGCGTCGAGATTCCCTCCTACGTCGTCATCTTCGCCGTCACGCCGGGGCAAACGGTCCCGCTGGTGGAGCAGTACCGGCATGGCGTGCGGGGCTACACGCTGGAACTCCCCGCCGGGCTTGTTGAGGAGGGCGAAGACCCTCTGACGAGCGCCCGGCGCGAACTGCGGGAGGAGACGGGGCTGGTTGCCTCTGAATGGCGTTCGCTGGGGGCCTTCGTGGTTGACCCTAACCGGGGATGCGGTCAGGCCCATATTTACCTGGCCCGTGATGCTGTGCCGGTAGCCGCGCCCGGCCCCGGCGAGTTGCAACAGGTGGTCGTCCACTATTACGATCTGGAGCGGCTTATCGCCCTCTGGCGCTCCGGCGGGAGCGTCACCATCGCTTCTACGGCAGCGATAGGGCTTGGATTGTCCTTTCTGGGGACGCTCCCGGAGCGCTAAGAGCGTTACAGGGAGAGTCCCCCGCCCGCTTGCTGAGGGGTTCCCTGATGCCTTCCTCGAAACCGAAGGCCCGGTTGGCCGGGCTGCCATGGTTGCGTTATGCACCTGACCTGCACGTCGAACTGGAGCAGTGCCGGGACGAGGGCAAAGACGTGAGCGGCCTGGCTGAGCGCATCGCGGCTATTCAGTCCATGCCGGAGGATGACCCCCGGCGCGAGATCGAAGCCGCCCGTCTGCTGGATGAGACGATCGCCCTGCCGGTACGCGCCGATTTCCCTTACATGGAACCGTCCGATCTGGAGACCATCCGGCACGAGCGACCGGACGGCCCGCGCCGCCGACCGGTGTCGCTCAGCGGCGATGATCTGTTCGACCGGGTCTACGGGGCCTGGCTGGGGCGCTGCGCGGGCTGCCTGCTGGGGAAGCCGGTTGAAGGCTGGATGCGAGAGCGGCTGCTTGGCTTCAATCGCGCCATCGGCAACTATCCCATCCGCTCGTACATGTCCTCCCGACATTCGGAGGACATCCGGCGGCGGTTCGAGATCAGGGACGAGCCGTACTGGGATGGCGGGCCGGTTCCCTGGATTAACAACGTGGAGTGTGCCCCGGCGGATGATGATACCAATTACACCCTTATCAGCCTCCTGCTTCTGGAGCGCTTTGGCCCGACCTTCACGCCCGACGATGTCGCCGTCACCTGGTTGGGCCGCCTGCCCCTTCTGCAACTCTGCACTGCCGAGCGCATCGCCTACCGAAACTTCACCGGCCTGATCGCTCCTCCGGCGTCCGCCTCGCACCGGAACGTCTATCGCGAGTGGATCGGTGCGCAGATACGGGGGGACTTCTTCGGCTATGTCAGCCCCGGCGAAATGGAACGCGCCGCCGGAATGGCGTGGCGCGATGCCTGCATCTCCCATGTGAAAAACGGAATCTACGGGGAAATGTGGGTTGCCGCGATGCTGGCCGCTGCGTACACAACGGGCGATATGCGCGAGATCATCCGGCTGGGGCTGGGTGAGATACCGGTCCGCTCAAGGCTGGCGGCGGCGATCAACGAAGCGCTCCTCTGGCCGGAGCAGGGTCTCACGTGGGAGCAGGCGCTGGATCGGATTCACCGGCGGTGGGACGAGGCCAACCCCCATCACTGGGGACACACCATCCCCAACGCCGTGATCGTGAGCGTCGCTCTGCTTTACGGGGAGGGTGACCTGGGGAAAAGCCTCGGAATCGCTATCAGCGGCGCGTTCGATACGGACTGCAACGGCGCGACGGTCGGCTCAATTGTGGGCCTCGTGCGGGGGGCCAGCGCCCTGCCGGAGCAATGGACTGAGCCGTTACGCGATCATCTTCGCTCCGGCGTGCGGGGCTTTGAGCGGGTTCCCATTTCCGAACTGGCAGGGCGGACCGTGCGCCTGATCGAGAGGCCCTCTGGCAGCACACAGGCATAAATAGAGAAGCTTACGCGCTTGGCATGTGGTTCTTCACACCATAAGCCCCGGATAGAAGAGGAGAAGGACATGTCGGGACAACCCGTGCTGATGGATCAGGACGGCGGCGGGGATGACTTCCTCGCGGCTGCCCTGCTGCTGACGATGGATCATGTGGAGACGATCGGCATCGTCGTGACCCCCGGTGACTGCTACATCGAGCCTGCGGTGAGCGTCACCCGCAAGCTGCTGGACCTGATGGACCGCCCGGACATACCGGTTGCGAAAAGCACGGTGCGCGGCCTGAACCCTTTTCCGGGGGCGTGGCGAAGCCTGTCTTTTGCGGTGGATCATCTGCCCGTCCTGAACGACAGCGATACGATCCGGACGCCGCTTGTGCCTGAAAGCGGGCAGGCGTTTATGGCCCGCGTCCTGCGGGAAGCGCCGGAGCCGGTCACCGTGCTCGAAACCGGCCCCCTGACTACCGTCGCCGCCGCACTGGAGATCGCCCCGGACATCGAGGGCAAGATCAAAGAGATCGTCTGGATGGGAGGGGCGCTCAACGTGCCGGGCAACGTCGCGGAACCCGGTCACGATGGCTCGGCGGAGTGGAACGTATACTGGGACCCCTTTGCCGCCCGGCGCATCTGGGAGACTTCCATCCCCATCGTGCTCTGCCCGCTGGATATCACCAACAGAGTGCCGGTGACCACCGAACTGGTGCGGCAGCTTGGCCGCCAGCGGCGGTATCCCCTCTCCGACTTTGCCGCTCACTGCTACGCGATGGTCGTCAAAGAGAGTTATTTCTTCTGGGATGTGCTGACGGCTGCTTACGTGGGCCGCCCTGATCTCTTCACCCTGCGTGAATGGGAGACCGTCATCGTGACCGAAGGGCCAGGCCAGGGACGCACCAGAGTTGAGCCGGGGGGACGGAAGATCATGGCGATGGATCAGGTAGACATCGAGGCCTTCTACGCCTATATTCTGGAGCAATGGGCCCGCTGACAGCAGGGGCAGAGTCCGGGCGGCGACCTGTCCTGACCGGCGACAGGGTTACTCACTCGGCCCGGTCAGAGTAAGCAGGCGCGGGAACAGCCCCCGGTTGGCCTCGTAAAGGGCGCGGTAGAGTTCAAACTGTCGCCGGTACAGAGCGTGATGCTCAGGGTTCGGCTCGATGACCGACTCGATGAGCAGATAACGCTCGATCTGTGACCAGCCCTCAAAAGCCCCGATGCCCATTCCGGCCACGAACATCGCTCCCAGCGATGACCCCGGATGCCGGGCCAGCACGTGCAGGCGCAGGTTCAGCACGTCGGCGGTGATCTGCTTCCAGAGGGCGCTACGGGCCCCGCCGTTGGTGACCATTACACGCTCACCGGGGTGGAAGCCCATCTCTTCCAGCACCTGCAGGTGGTGATAAAAGCCGAAGGAAATGGCCTCAAGGATGGCACGGAATACGTGGGCGCGGGTGTGCCCCAGCGTCAGCCCGAAGAGCAGCCCTCTGGCGAGCGGATCGAAGATGGGGGTCTTCTCGCCGATGAAGTAGGGCAGCAGGAGCAGCCCCTCTGCTCCGGCGGGAACCTCCGCCGCTTCCGCGTCCAGCTCGGCGTAGGTGGCCTCGGGGGCGAACTGGTTGCGAAACCACTTGATGATCGACCCGCTGGCTGCCATGCAGCCGTTGATCAGGTACTGGCCGGGGATCAGATGGTAATCAATGAACAGGCGCGGATCGGTTCGCAACTCGTCCAGCACAAAGAGGATATCCCCTGCCCCGCCCAGCTTGACGAGCAGGTCACCCGGTGCTTCCAGCCCGGCGGCGAACGCCGAAGCGACGTGATCGGCGCTGCCTGCAACGACCGGCGTGCCCGCCCTGAGGCCCGTATGCCACGCGGCCTCAGGTGTCACCCTGCCGATCAGATCGCTGGGCGCGTGCACGGTCCCCAGCCAGCCGCTATCAATGCGGGACAGCCGCAGCAGATCGTCGTCCCAATCGCGGCGGTGCAGATCGTACAGGCCGCTTTCCAGCGCCCAGTTTTGCTCGATGGAGAGTTCGCCGGTCAGGCGAAAGTTGATGTAGTCGTATGACCCCATGATGTGGCGGGCGCGTGCCATGATCTCCGGCTCGTGCTTCCACAGCCATAGCAGCTTGGGGCCGATGCTCTGTGAGGTGACCGGGCTGCCTGTGCGGGCCAGAATATCATCCGCATCGGTCTGCGACTGGAAGTATTCGATCTCGGCGTGGGCGCGGGCGTCGTTCTGCTGGATGGAGAACCGCAGAGGGGTTCCGTCTTCGCCCACCACAACCAGCGTCGGAACCATGCCGCTGACTCCCACCGCCGCGACGGGCTTATCTGGATGGGCGGCGGTGATTGATTGGCACACAGCGCCGGTGTTACGCCACCATTCCCCGGCGTCCTCCTCGGCCCAGCCCGGCTGAGTCGAGTGCAGGGTGCTCTGGGCCGATTCCTCGGCGATGATGTGCCCCTCATCGTCGGCCAGAATGGCCTTGACCGCCGTTGTCCCGATGTCAATGCCCAGCAGGTATGTGCTCATCGCTCACCCCCGCAACTCACGCACGATGTCCATAAAAGAGCGGGCACGCTCCGGATCAACCGGATTCCACGTGTACCCATCAACCTTGAGGCTGCTCCCCACAATGACGCCATCGGCCACAGCCAGATAGTCACGGATGTTCCCGTGTTTGGCTCCGGTGTTGAGCAGCACGGGCGTCTCGTCTCCGACGGCTGATCGGGCCTCTTCAACAACGCTCAGGTCTGGCTCGGCTCCGGCCATCGGCCCGGCGATCAGGATCGCATCTACCAGGCTGGAGACAACGGCGCTGCGGGCACGCTGGGCGACGCTCCGGCTCCCCAGAGGGGAAGCGAACTCCGGCGTGATGTTGGCGAAAATGCGGACCTGCTCCGCGCCGATCTGACGGCGATAACGATACAGTGCTGCCGCGTCTGGCTGCCAGAGGCCCATGTCGCTCTCATAGACGCCGGTCACCACCTCCCGGATGAACGCCGCGCCCGTCGCTGCGGCAATCGCCAGCGCGGCCTGCGGATCCCACAGGTAATCCACGCCAAAGGGGCGATCGGTGGGGCGCAGCTCGGTGATGATGCGCGTCATTGTGGCGATGTCCTGAAACTCGGCCCGGAAGCGGTACGGGCGGTCGTCTTCGTTGCAGAACATCACGCCGTCAACGCCTGCCGCCAGCAGATTGTCCCGGTCTGCCCTGACGCGCTCGATCATCCTCTCCACGCTCATTTGAGGGTCATGGCGGGGCGTGCCCGGCAGCGCGGGCAGATGCAGCATGGCGATGACGGGTTTTGAGACGCCGAATAGATCGTGAAGAAGCCCTGACATTTTCTCCTCGCTTACGGTGAATCCGGGGTTACCGGAGTTTGAGCGGCTTCTCACCTTTCAGGAAGCCGCGCGGGGTTCCAGCGTGCGGGCCAGCGCCGCCACCTCATCGCGGGAGGGCAGGTCGCTGGCTGCGCCGATGCGCTGCACCTTCAACGCACCGGCGGCGACTCCCCAGCAAACGCTATGGGGCAGGTCCCGGCCCTGTAACAGGCCATACAGCAACCCGGCCCGGAAGGCGTCGCCCGCTCCGGTGGCGTCAACAGCCTGCACGGCGGGCGGCTGGACGGTGAACGACGCGCCTTCCGCATCCACCACGTAAACTTCGTCCGGCCCGTCGGTTGTGATAACGATCCCCTTGCTGATCGCCTGAAGGCGCCGCGCGTGCTGGCGAACATCAACGCCGGGGAAGGTCTCCCGGATATAGGCCGCCGAGTTAGTCGCGATGTCGGTCAGGGGCAGGGCCGGATGATCCGGCGCTATCACGTCGCCCACGGTTGTTTTCGCTCCGGCTTCGCGGGCCACTCTGGCTGCCTCAAGGCGTTCATCGCCGCCGTACAGGTCAAGCGCAACAAACTGCGCTCCGCCCAGCATGGAGGCCTTCAGAGGCGTTTTAGGGGTCTGAGGGTACCAGAAAACCAGGAAAGTACGCTCCCCGTCCGGTGTGACCATCGCCCGGCAGAACGGGGTAGTAACGTCCTCCCGTCGCTCTATCAGACTCAGGTCGAGCGATCGGTGCTGGCTCAGCCACTCCCAGAGCCAGTTACCGTACAGGTCACGGCCAATCGCATTGCCCGCCAGCCCGACGGAGATTCCGAAACCGGCCAGCCAGACGGCTGTATTCGCGGCTGCGCCCCCGATGTGATAGCTATCGGCGGTCGGGAAAGCGGCGAGCTCCGGGGTGGGAAGATGGGGAATCTGGATGATGTTGTCCACCCCGATCTCCCCGTAGCAGAACACATCGTAGTGAGTCATGAAGGGCACTTTCTTTCCAGACAGGACAGGATCAAATCATGACAGCGATCTGCCTCTATGGCAACGGCGACTCTTGCCGTGCCGTTCCCCTGCCCCTCCTCCAGAGGCTTCAGGGCCGTGATCCCGCGCCGGGCGGGGTCGGCGAGCTCAACGTTCACGGAGGCGTTCACATACGTGATGAGCGTTTCGTCAAGCAGTGCAGCCACCGCGACCGCGTCATGCAGAGCACAGCCGCCCTCTTCCCAGCCCTCGGCTTCCACAACGTCAATCCAGCCGGGGGCCTGCGACTTGAGGAGGCGGAGGGCGCGGTCATCATCCGGCAGGCGGGCGAAATCATGCCGCGAGAACAGAACCTGACGGGTCACTTCCAGTCCCAGCAGGCGCAGCGGCCACCCTGCTGAGAAGACGATATGAGCCGCTTCCGGGTCACAGCGGACGTTGAACTCAGCGGTTGGGGCGGCGTGGCCGAACGACCCTCCCATCGCGACCACCTCACGCACGGAGTGCACAATATCCGGCGCAAGGCGCGCCGCGATTGCCAGATTGGTTAGCGGGCCGAGGGCCAGCACACTGACTTCGCCGGGGGCAGCCCGCACCGTTTCGATCAGCAACTCGACGGCGGTCGGCAGAGTATCCCCGCCGGGCCAGGGCGGCGTTGGCCCGTAGCGTGACTGCCACTCCGCAAACCACGAGGGGTCCTCGATCAGAGGCAGCCCGACTCCCCTCCCCACCGGCGTTTCCTCATGGCCGAGGCGAGACAGCAGACGACGGGCGTTGTGGGTGGCCTGCTCGACCGGTACATTACCGTACACCGTCCCTACCCCCCGGACATCCAGCGTGGGAGCGTGCATAAGCATGATGAGCGCCGCTCCATCGTCAATCTCCGCGCCGGGGGTCCCCAGGCTGATATCCGTGTCCACAAAAACGGGTTGCGTCATCATCGGCGCTTGTTGCAAAAAGCTGGCTAAGGACGCCCCCTTAGCCAGCCTCTATCACGCGAACGGTTGCCCCTTTGCTAATCCGTGCCGCTGGCCGGGCTGGTGGCTCCCTCCGGGGAAGTCTGGGGTGACTGAAGCTGTGTCTGAAAGCGACGGCGGGCGAGCATCTGGCCGACTTTCTCACGCAGGGCGACCAGCACCAGCACGACCAGAGTCGTGAAGTGGGGGATAAGCTGGGCGAGATTGGGCGGCAGGTCGGTGACGTTCTGGATGCGGACGGCAAAGGCATCGGCAAAGCCGAAGAAGAGTCCGGTGAAGAAAGTGGCAATCGGGTGATTGAACCCGAACAGGGCCGCCGTGATGGCCGTCCAGCCACGCCCGTTGCTCATGTTGCGGGTGAACAGCTTCAGGTGTCCCACAGAGAGGAAAGCTCCGCCCATTGCAGCCAGCATACCGGAGATGACGAGCGCGAACGTCTGAACGCGCCGCGAGTTGATCCCCACCGTCTCGGCGGCCTCTTTATTCTCCCCCACGGCCCGGACATGACGGCCAAACTTGGTGTGGAAAAGGATAAAGTAAAGCGCAATGGCGGCAAACCAGGAGAAGTAAACGATGAAGTTGTAGCCGTTCAGGATGTCGCCGAGCACGGGGATGTTCTTCAGCACCGGAATCTGAATATCCGGCACGCGCTGGATGCTGGGATCGGACCACGAGCCAACCTGCCCGAACAGGACGCGCATAAAGTACACTGTTAGCTCGAGGATGAGCATGTTCAGCGCGATAGCCAGAATGATCAGGTCAACCTCGTAACGATGGTACAGGAACGCGAAGAGCAGCCCCAGAAGCCCGCCCGCCATCATTGCGATGACAATCCCGATGTAGGTATTGCCGACGTAAAAGGCAACCACGATGGCGAGGAACGCGCCGAGGAGCATCTTGCCTTCCAGCGCGAGGTTGAGGACACCTGCCCGGTTACAGAGGGCTCCTCCCAGCGCGGCCAGAATGATCGGCGTGGCAAGCCGGATGCCGCTGTTGAGCAACTGAAATGTCAGAATATCCGTGAAGTTTCCCATCAGGCTTTCTCCCCTACAGAGTCCCGTCCCCGTACCCGATCAATAAAGCGGCGGATGGCGTCAATGTTATCCTGATACAGCTTTCGCGCGGCGACGAAAAGGATCATCAGGGCGATGATAGAGCCACCCAGTTCGCGCGGGATGCCCTCCTGAATCTGCAGGCCGAGCTGGGCCCCCAGACGAACACCCGCGAACAGGATGGCAACGATGACCACCCCGACCGGATGGGACTGCCCCAGAATGGCAACCGAAAGGCCGTCGAAGCCGAGCCCTACCGAGAAGCCCTGCAGAATACGATGGTGAACCCCCAGAACCTCGATCGCGCCGGCCAGACCGGAGACCGCCCCGCTGAGGAGCATCGCCCGGATCGCTGCGCGGTCGCTTGGAATTCCGCCGAACAGGGCAAAGCGCAGGGACTGGCCCGCCATCCGTTGCTCGTAGCCGGGGGTTAGCCGCCAGAGATAGATCAACGTTATTACGGCGACGCCTATCGCGATGACAAACCCGACCCCCCACTTTGAGCCGGGCAGGAACGTGGCTAGCTGCGCCGATTCAAGAATGGTAGGGGAACGGGCAACCGAGCCACGATCGGCCCGCAGGGGGAAGTTCACGACGTACTCGATAAATAGAATCGCAATGGAGTTCATCACAATCGTGGAGATGATCTCGTTCACGCCCAGCTTGACTTTCAGCACGCCGGGTAACCACCCGTATGCCGCACCGGCGGCCATCGCAACGAGCATGATAAAGATCGGGTGAATCACCGGCGGCAGGGCGATCGCATATCCCAGCCAGGCGGCGATGATCGAGCCCATCAGCATCTGTCCTTCCTGCCCGATGCTGAAAATCCCTGAGCGGAAGGCGATCACGGCTGAGAGGCCGGTCAGGATGAGAGGAGTGGCTCTCTCCAGCGTGGTGAAGAACGCGCAGCGTGTCAGTTCATGGCAGCCGAACCCGCTGGAGAACAGAGTCCGGTAGGCCTGAAGTGGGGGCGTGTCGGTAAACAGCACCAGAATCGCGGCCACAAGCAAGCCGGAGAGGACGGCGAGAACGGGAACAAGTATCGCGTCGAAAATACGCTGTCGAAGTTCTTTGTCCATTATAGTCACCCTTCTTGAGGCAGGTAAGCCGACCGACTATGAAGCAGCCGCTTTCATAGACCTGGCCGTCTCTTGCAGCGTTCCTCCTGCCATCAATATACCGATCTCTTCTTCCGTAGCCGTGGCTGCATCCAGCTCGCCCTGTATCTGGCCCCGGTACAGGACGACGATCCGGTCGCTCAGCGACATGATCTCGTCCAGCTCGACTGAGACCAGCAGGATGCCCGCCCCCTCTGCGCGGGCGTCGAGCAGGGTCTGGTGCACGAATTCTATGCTGCCGACATCGAGGCCACGTGTCGGCTGGTTTGCGATAATGAATTTGGGGTTGCCTGAAAGTTCACGTCCGACGACAACCTTCTGCATATTTCCGCCGGAGAGCGTGGCGATGCTGCCGCCCGGACGTGCCCCCGCGATGGAGAATTTCTCAATAATCGAAGCCGAAAAGTCGCGGATTGCCCGCCGGAGCAAGAATCCCATCCGATTAAAACGGGGGAGTTTATAACGGGAGACGATCAGGTTTTCGTCGAGGTTGGCCTCCAGGTTCAGGCCAACCTGGATGCGATCCTCCGGGATATGTGCCATGCCGAGATGCCGACGCTGGTAGACATCCAGACGGTTGATCTCCTTGCCCAGGAAGTAGAGCTTCCCCCCGTCCAGAGGACGCATTCCGGCGATCGCTTCGACCAGTTCGGTTTGTCCGTTGCCGCTCACGCCTGCCACGCCCAGGATTTCGCCCTCGCGCACCTGAAGTGACAGGTTCAGGACGGCAGGGACCCCGCTTGCACTCGCGACGGTGACATCCTTCGCCTCAAATACGACCTCGCCCGGTCTGGCTTCAGGCTTTTCCAGCTGGAGGATCACCTCGCGCCCGACCATCATACGGGCCAGTTCCGGGATACTGGTGTCGGAGACCTTCTTGGTTCCCATCATCCGACCGCCACGCATCACGCTTACACGGTCGGCAACGTGCATCACCTCGACCAGCTTGTGCGTGATGAAGATGATCGTGTAGCCGAGCTTCGAGAGGTTTCGGACGATGCGTATCAGCTCCCCGACCTCTTGGGGCGTCAGGACGGCGGTCGGCTCATCCAGAATCAGAATTTTGGCCTCGCGCTGGAGCACTTTCAGAATCTCGACTCGCTGCTGCATCCCGACGGGGAGATCGCGGACATGAGCGGTTGGGTCGACCGGCAGGCCGTACTGCTCGGCCAGCCTGGCGACGGCCTCGTTCTCATCCCTCTGCCGCAGAACGCCGAAGGTGCTTGGCTCGATCCCGAGCATGATATTCTGGGCCACCGTAAAGGACGGCACCAGCTTGAAGTGCTGGTGAACCATGCCGATCCCCAGCCGGATGGCGTCGTCCGGGTGGCCGATGGAAACCTTGTTGCCGTCCAGGAAAATCTCTCCGGAGTCCGGCTTGACGAGGCCGTAGAGAATGTTCATCAGGGTTGTTTTACCCGCGCCATTCTCGCCGACCAGGGCATGGACTTCCCCCGCCTCTACCGTGAAATCAACGTTATTGTTCGCCAGAACGTCTGAGGAGGGGAAATATTTGGTGATGCCTTTCATCTCAAGCGCAAGTGCCATGAAACTGCTCCTCCATCTCCGGCCCTGGGATAGGGCACCCCAGGGCCGGAGGGATCACATTACCCCTGCGAACTACTCGTTCATAAACGGATCGCACACGGGGGTAGGATTGAGTGCGTCGCAGACTTCGTACTCGCCGTTGAGGATCCGTTCGCGGTAGTCCTGAACCATCGCCTGGACCTCAGGCAGCTTGGCGACCATATCCTCAGGCCCCTCTTCCTCGAAGGTTGTCGAACCCTCGTCCCACGAGAGGCCCGCGGCCCCATCTGCCATCCCCAGACGTGTAAAGCCACCCTCGAACGTGCCGTTGACGACTGACTCGATCAGCAGGTAGGTGGTCACGTCAACGCGCTTGATCATCGAAACGATGACGTGGCCGGGCTGGATGAAGTCCTGATTGGAGTCAACGCCGATGGCGAAGTTGCCGGTCTGAGCGGCGGCTTCCAGCACGCCCTCGCCGGAACGGCCTGCTACCTGATAGATGATGTCCGCGCCCTGCTCATACTGGGCCAGTGCGCTCTCCAGACCGAGGGTCGGGTTGGAGAAGTCGAAGCCCAGATAGCTGACGAGCACTTCACAGTCGGGGCAGGCTTCCAGCACGCCCTGCTTGTAGCCGTAGAAGAACTGGTTCAGCGCGGGCGCGTCACCGCCGACGACGGCGCCAACGATGCCGGTGTCGGTCATAGCGCCGGCGACCAGCCCGACCAGGAAGCTGGACTCGTGCACGTCAATCTGGTAAGCGGCCAGATTGTCAGGCAGTTCCTCTGCGAAGACATCTGACGGTGCGCCGAAGAGCTGATCGGGATATTCCTCGGCCAGCCCGATCAGCAGGTCTGCGTCAATCGCAAGGCCCAGGATCAGGTCGTAGCCCTGCTGGATGGCGCCCCGCAGTGCTGCCTCATGCTCCGAGACACCGTTGGTCTCGATGATGTCGCAGTCCACGGGCAGTTCCTCGTTTGCACGCTCAATGCCACGGGCTGCCGAGTCGATGAACGAGCGGTCGCCGAGCGGGTTGGGGGTGATGAGAGCACAGGTGATCACCGTCTCCTCTTCGGCAGGAGCGGCTTCTTCTTCGGCGGGCGCTGCTTCTTCCTCAGCCGGAGCAGCTTCCTCCTCGGCGGGGGCTGCCCCCTCCTCGGCGGGCGCGGGAGCCCCGCAACCGAGCAAGAGCAGGGCAAACACGAGGAGTGCAAAGACGATCAACAGATTGTGGCGTTTCATAGTTTCCTCTCTCCTTTAAGGTATCTGTGGAAGTCGAACTCTTTCTGCGTTTGTGGTCTGTCAGGTATCTTTATTCTCCCTCCTTCTGTAAAACACCTCCCGGTTGGGCTGGCTTACGAGATATCAGGAATTATCGGGTTAAGACTTACCCAGGGGCTGTGGCCTGATCGGCCCCACCCTGTCGGATGGCTCGCCGGATGATGGGCGAGTTGACATTTCTTCCCTGTGGCGCTTAACTGCGGGAAACGTCCAGGTGAAGGTTTATGCTTGCAACTGAGCCATTAGATCACGGATCTTCTTTGTGCCCGCACGCAGTATCTCTTCTCTCAGTTGAGCCCCATACGCCGCAGATGCACGACGTGGATAACGACGATGCAAATAAGGTGGCAGACCCTCCATAGTTAGCTCGATGGTCTCCGGGGCCTGTGACATCTCCACCAGATCGGGGTGGTAATGCTGCATGAGAGATGTCTCGAACTCCGCAGCATGATCACCTGCAAAGTGCCAGGTTTCCTCAACATCCTCGCCGGTCTGGACCTTATCCTCCAGCAGATGTACCTCGGTCAGAAAGTAGGCTTCGATCCCTCTGGCCTGCTCAATCCCGCGCTGGATCGCGTCGAAGTGTTCCGTTTCAAAATGGCCGCTGAATAGCAGCGCGGCCCTGAATCCTAATCCGGCGAGGCCGTTCAGTACGTCCGCAATAAGGCTTTCCAGCGTCTTTTCGGAAATTGTCGCTATCGTACCATAGTAGCCATCTTCGGGCGAGAGATCACGACAGACGCCATACCAGATTGGCGGGGCAATCACACAACCGGTCTCGCGGGCCAGCTCCTCGCAGATCGAGCGGCTGAGGAGACCATCAACACCGAGAGGAAGATGGTCAGCGTGCCATTCGATTGTTCCGATTGGCACAAGAGCAAGGGGATACTTAGCAAGATAGGCGCGAAGCTCACTGGGGCGGAACTCCGCGAGGTAGAGTTTCATATTTGAGATACTTTGCACAGGTTATGAGGGTTCACAGGAACCGTTTGGCGTGAATGGTGTTGTCCGTATTATATAACCAAAAAGTGCCACTTGAAAAGCCCTATCCCGGCAGGAGGAGAGCAACGCTCCTCCCTTTGTCCTCTCTTCGCCGCGTGGGAGCGACGCAGCCGGTTGCAGGCAACGCACGGATGGGAGATGTTTCCAGAGAACAGTCAGGCCCTGATATTCTGAATTACTTTCCCCCTCTCGCCATCTGAAAGGATCTGTCATGAAGGCCGTAGTTATTGGGTTGGATGCTGCTGTCTCGTCGCTTGTTGAGGAGTACCTTGCAGCGGGTAAAATGCCTAATCTGAAACGCCTGATTGAGGAAGGCGTATATACCCGCGCCCGTTCCGTCTTCCCCGGTGTGACGCCGATCAACTGGGCGACGGTGAGCACGGGCGCTTACCCCGGCACACACGGCATCACCGATTTCATGGTGCTTGAGCCGGGCGATCCTCTGGATGGTGGGCGTGATACGTTCCTCGGTGAGACCTATCAGGCGGAAACGCTCTGGCAGGCCGCCAGCCGGGCAGGCCACAGAGTGGCAACGCTGAACTTCCCCGGCGCGGATCAATCCCGGCATGAAAATCACCTCTGGGTTGCCGGGCGGGGGTCGCCAGCCTCGTATACGCCTTACGCCATACGTAATATCAGTTGCTTCGCCACTGAGCCTTACGCCTCGGCCCTGCGCGACTCCATCCCGATCACGCTCCGGGACCGCCGCGCCGTGATTCAACTGTCGCCGGAATACGGGGAGGGCGCGGGTCTGGAGCTTGAGCTGGAGGTTTCGCGCAACGCGGAAGGGGAAGCGGGGGCGCTGGTCCGCGATCTGAAGCGCGGGGCGGAAGTCGCCTTTTTGCGCCCTCACCGGCCGGGTCCCTGGTTGTGGGGCGAGTTCGAAGTCGGCGGCACGGTGAAACGGGCCAGCTATCGCCTCGAACTCGCTCACTTCGATGCCGACCGTCCGGCGCTGGCGGTGTACGTCTCTCAGATCACGTGCCCGCGTGACATCGCCACGCCGCCGGAGATGGGCGAGACGCTGGTAGAAGCGATCGGGCCTTTCATCGGCTATTGTGGGGCACGCGGGTATGATCGGGGCTGGGTTCCGGCCCGCCGGATGGTCGAGGAAGGGCGCTACAAAGGCGTATGGATGGCACGGGCGGCACGCCATCTCGTGACCCGGTATGACTATCAGCTTGTCATGCTCAAGTGGCATCTGCTGGATCACATCCAGCATGCTATCTGGGGCGGGTTCGACCCCATCTCTCCCTGGTATGAGGCGGAGCGGGCTCCCGAATTCGAGTCCCTGATGGAAGAAAGCTATATGGCCGCCGACGCCATGATCGGCGAACTGTTGCCGCTTCTGAAAGAGGGAGTCACCCTCGTTGTGGTCTCGGATCACGGCCACCTGCCCCATCTGCGGGCCGTCTCCATCAACAACCTGCTGGCTCAGCACGGCCTGATCCACACCCTCCCGACGGAGGACGACCCGCCGCAGGTGGACTGGTCACGTACTCAGGTGTTCGGCGGCCCGGCTCTGGGGCACATCTGGGTTAACCTCAAGGGGCGACAGCCGCAGGGGATCGTGGCTTCGAGGGAGTATGAATCCCTGCGGCAGCGGGTGATCGATCTGCTGCTCGCGCTCCGCGATCCTGAGACCGGCGCTCACCCCGTCGCCCGCGCCATGCGGAAGCAGGAAGCGCGGGAACTGGGCCTGTGGGGCAGCCGGGTAGGTGATATAGTCTACCTGATGGAGCCGGGCTATTCGGGCGATTTCAACTGGTCGCCGCTCTCGCGTGATGGCGAGGTGATCGTTTCGCTTGGGCCGGGGCACGAGTCGACGGCTGACTACGGGCAGGGGAAGTTCATCGCGGACAAATTCCAGAGTGTGCATGGCTGTGGCGACCCCGCCGCCTCGCTGGGCCGTGGCACGGAGGAGGCGATTCTGGCGATGGCCGGGCCGTCTCTCAGGCGAGGGGCACAGTTAGAGGCGATCCCGAATCTGACTGTCGTCGCGCCGACTCTCGCCGCCGCAACCGGCCTGCCCGCACCGGCCCATTCAGAAGGGGTGGTTCTGGAAAGCTGGCTTGAGAGGTAAGGGAGGGGGCAGCCTGCTGCCCTCCCCCTCATCCTGATTGTCGCGGCTAATCCAGTTCGCCCTGCTCCAGCATCTTCATGATGCGCTCGTGGTAGGTCCGGTCGCGGTCGGGCAGCTCCGGGTTTAGCCTGGCTCCCTCCTCGAAGAAGTGACGCCTGCCGCGCCCCATCTCCTGCCCCTTCGCGGTGTGCATATCCAGCGCATAATCGGGAATCTGGGGGCGGATTTCGCCCGATTCGACGGCGTGTGACATCCAGATCACCATCTCATCGCTGGAGCGATCCTTCTGGCAGCCGCACAGATAACGTACCGCATGGACGGCGAATAACTTCCGCTCGCCCGCGCCCCGGTCAAACGTGCTGAGCATCTGGTAGAGCGCGTTAATCAGGACGGGGGCCTGCGGCTCCCCGAAACCAATATCTTCCACCGAGATAACCATCAGGCGATACCACAGGTAATCTTCCAGCGCCGGACTGGTGATCACCATCTCGTAGGCCAGCAGGGCGGCGTTCTCGGTGTTGCCGCGCCGTATCTCTTTTTGCAGGGCCGAGATGACCTGATCGGCGGGGAGACCGTGATAGGTGCGGACATCTACCCAGGGATCGCGATATTCAGAGCACATGTTACCCTTCCCGTGTTTGTGTGAGGTAGTCGTGAACGATACCGGCGTACATCGCAACGGTGCGTGGCAGGCTGGCGATCTCCACCCACTCATCGGGAGCGTGGGCGTTCCCGCCGGTCGGGCCAAAGCCGCACAGAGTGGGAATGCCCGCCTCGATGAGCATATAGCCCTCGTTGGTCGGGCCGGCCCCTGCCACCGGCCACCTGTGCCCGCTGACGGCTTCGGCGTGGCGGCTGGCGATGCGGACCAGCCGGTGATCGGGTGGGATGGCCGCCCCCGGCACGTTGTTCTTGATCGTCATTGTCACCGAGAGGCCGGGTC
>DRKO01000231.1 GCA_011051745.1 Chloroflexota bacterium
AGAGGCAGCCAAAAGTGGGCTACAGACCGCCACCTACAACGAGTTCGATCTACCTCGTCTGATCAGAGAGACAGGTAGCTACTTCGAGGCGCGGGCGCGGATGCTGGCAGCCATCTTTGAGCGGCGCGCCATCACAGGGACGGTTAGCTTCTATGGGCTGGGTGATCCGGGGCAATCGTTTGTGATGCTCAACCGCCTCTCTGAACTGTGCCCTGACCTGACAGTCACAGGCGAGGCAGAAACCACAATCTTCGATGAGGCATACGCCACCAAGGACGCCGACGAACTGGCCGCTATCCGCTCTGTGGCAGAGCGTACAAATGCCGTCGCGGCAGAAACCGCCGCCTTCCTGAAAGGCCACCCCACACAGGATGAACAGCTTGTTAAAGAAGACGGGAATCCTCTCACGGTCGGCGACGTGAAACGTTTCGTGCGTCTCCGCCTGCTGGAGCACGATCTTGAAGAGGCGGAAGGGATGATTTTCGCCATCGGGCGAGATGCAGGCGTCCCGCATTCACGCGGGGAGGGGAGCGACATCCTGCGGCTGGGACAGAGCATCATCTTTGACCTGTTCCCTCGCGAGCTGGGCGGAGGCTACTTCCACGACATGACGCGCACCTTCTGTCTCGGATATGCTCCACTGGAAGTTCAGGAAGCCTACGATCAGGTGATGCACGTCTTCCGCGCCGTGATGGAGAAGCTGAAGGTCGGGGAGAAAGCAGCCACCTATCAGGAACTGGCCTGCAAGCTGTTCGAGGAGTGGGGGCATCAGACCCCGCGCTCTCACCCCGGCACAGAGAATGGCTACGTTCACAGCCTGGGGCATGGGCTGGGCCTTGAGATTCACGCCCGCCCGCGCCTCAGTGCCATCTCGCAGGATACCATCCAGCCGGGGCAGGTGTTCACCGTCGAGCCGGGGCTGTATTATCCGGGTCGCGGTTTCGGTGTGCGGATAGAAGACACCGTGTATGTGGGCGAGAACGGCGACATTCATTCCCTCACGCCCTTCCCAAAGGACCTGGTGCTTCCCGTTCAGGAGTAGGGAACGTCCTGAGAGCAAGTCGCTATATGAGTTAATATCATGACTTACTATTTCGGGCGATGACAACCATTCTCGGTATCGAAACCTCATGTGACGAGACAGCAGCAGCGGTCGTCGCGGACGGGCAGACGATTCGCTCAAACATCGTCGCCTCGCAGGTGGATATCCACGCCCAGTACGGCGGCATCTTCCCGGAGATCGCCTCCCGTGCTCACATCGAGCGCATCTACCCGGTGGTGGATCAGGCTCTCAAGCAGGCCGAGATCACCCTGGACAGTGTAGACGCCATCGCCGTAACGCGCGGGCCGGGGTTGCCCGGTTCACTGGTGGTGGGTGTTAACACGGCAAAAGGCCTGGCGCTGGGCCGGGGATTACCCCTGCTCGCCATCAACCATCTGGAGGGGCACGTCTATTCGCTCTGGCTGGCGGGGCCGGAATTCCGTTTTGTCGCCGGCGAGTCTGCTCCCGGCGAGGAGTGGGTTCCCATTGAATTCCCGGTTGTCGTATTGATCGTCTCCGGTGGGCACACCGAGTTGATACTGATGACCGGACACGGGGAATATCGGCGGCTGGGAGGGACACTTGACGACGCAGCCGGGGAAGCGTTCGACAAAGTAGGGCGTCTTCTGGGGTTGCCTTATCCCGGTGGGCCGTCCATCCAGAAAGCTGCTGAGAACGGCGATGCGGCAGCCTTTGACTTCCCGCGCGCCTGGCTGCGCAGCAACCAGGGAGAGCAGAACTACAATTTCAGCTTCTCCGGGTTAAAGACCGCCGTCCTGCGCACCCTCCAGCGACTCTACCCCGACTATCGCCCCGACGCCGATCTCCCTCCCGATCTGCCTGTAGCCGACCTCGCGGCGAGCTTTCAGGCCGCCGTGGTAGAGGTGCTGGTCGGGAAGACCGTGCGGGCCGCGCGAGAGTTCGACGCGAAGGAGATTTTCATCGCGGGAGGCGTCTCGGCAAACACCGCCCTCCGGGCGACGATGATCGCACAGGCCGGAGTGCCCGTGCGCGTGCCGCCTCTCCACCTCTGCACCGACAACGCCGCCATGATCGCCGCCGCCGGGCACTTTCGCTATCTGGCCGGGCAGCGCGACAGCCTCGACTTTGACGTGCTCCCCACCTGGCCGCTGGCATGAGGAGGGGATAAGCGCCGATGGATCTATTCGAGCACAGCCGCCGGGAGCAATTTGAGCGGGAAGCGCCGCTCGCCTACCGAATGCGTCCCCACTCCCTCGACGAGTTCGTCGGGCAGGAGCACATCATCGGGCCGGGGAAACTGCTCCGCCGTGCCATCGAGGCCGATCGTCTTTCCTCGATCATCCTCTGGGGGCCGCCCGGCTGCGGAAAGACCACCCTCGCCAGCGTCATTGCCAATCATACCGCCAGCCATTTTGAGACGTTAAGCGCTGTTCTGGCCGGGGTCAAAGACCTGCGGGCGGTGATCGCCGCCGCCCGTGAGAGGCGCAACCTGCATGGCATACGTACCGTTCTGTTCATAGACGAGATTCACCGCTGGAACAAAGCCCAGCAGGACGCGCTGCTCCCTTATGTTGAAGATGGGCTGATCATCCTCATTGGCGCGACGACGGAGAACCCGTATTTTGAGGTCATTGGTCCGCTGATCAGCCGCTCACGCATCTTCGAGCTAAAGCCCCTCTCACCGGACGATATCCGCACTATCCTTCAGCGCGCCCTCTCCGATCGGGAACACGGCTTTGGGATGCGGCGTATCATCGTAACGGATGAGGCGCTGGAGCATCTGGTACGCATGGCCGATGGTGACGCCCGGAACGCACTCAATGCGCTTGAGCTGGCTGTGCTCACCACGCCCCCTGAGCCGGATGGCACGATCCGGATCGACCTGGGCGTGGCGCAGGAGAGCATCCAGCGGCGGGCAGTGCGCTACGACAAGGGCGCTGATGAGCACTACGACACTGTCAGCGCCTTTATCAAGTCCGTGCGCGGGTCTGACCCGGATGCGGCGCTCTTCTGGCTGGCAAAGATGATCACGGCGGGCGAGGACCCGCGCTTCATCCTGCGGCGGCTGCTCATTCTGGCCGGAGAGGACATCGGGCTGGCCGACCCGCAGGCGATCGTGGTTGCCAGCGCCTGCGCCCAAGCGTTCGAGTGGGTGGGATTGCCAGAAGGGCTCTACCATCTGGCCGAGGCAACGCTTTATCTGGCGACTGCTCCCAAAAGCAACAGCGTGGGCGCGATCTTCCGCGCAATGGACGAGATACAGCGCGGGGCGACCACCACCGTGCCGCCCCACTTACGCACCAGCCCGCGCAACCGCAACGCCGACCACCCCTCTTATGTGTACCCACACGACTTTCCCGATCACTATGTCCCGCAGCGCTACCTGCCGGAGGAACTCAGCGGGCGGCGCTGGTACAGACCCTCCGATCAGGGCTACGAGCGGCAGATCGCCGCCTGGCTGGCACACCTGCGGGGCAAGGGGGAAGAATCCGAAGGCGGGGAATAGCTCCCCTCACAGGCTGGCGGCCAGCCGCCGCAGCCCGGCCAGAACTTCCTGCCCCACGTGGAACCGGATCACCCGCCTTCCCGCGTTCTTCAGAGCCTGGTAATCCCCCAGCGCCTGAGCGAGTTTCAGCACACCGAACGTGATAGACGCTTCAGGCGATCCCGGCTCGTCCGGGATGGGGACGTCCTGAGGCGCATCACCGGTGATCTGGATGAAAAGGCCATTGCCGCCATCCCCTTTGTGCAACTGACCGGTAGAGTGCAGGTAGCGTGGGCCATACCCGACCGAGGTCGCCAGCCGGTAGCGATCTCGCAGTCGCAGGCGGAGCGTTTGAAGGTTCCGGGTGGCTTCCTCTGTTGGCTGAATATAAGCCTGGATGGCGACATAATCTCCCGGGCGGGCCTGATCAAGAAAAGCCCGCAGAGCCTCCTCGACGCTGCTCGCCCGAATATCCCCGTACACGTCAACGCCCCCACCGGACAGCACCGGCGAGGAAACGGGCATCTCGCCCTTCTCGATATAGGCCGCCACCATCTGGCGGGCGAGAGCTTTAGTCGCCTCGACGTTTGGCTGGTTGAAAGGCTGAATGCCAAGCCGGTTACCGGCGATGGCCGTCGCCATCTCCCAGAGGAAGAACTGGCTGCCCAGATCGTAGCGGTCATCCAGATTCAGGCGGATGACCGGCTGCCCCGCCTCCTCAAGGCGGGCCATATCTGCGTCGTGGGCATCGTCCAGCCGCAGGTAGATGAACAGGCGATCATCGCCATAGACATCAGGCGGGCCGGGCGGTTCTCCGATGACGGGGAAGATACCCTTCCCTTCTTTGCCGGTGCTCTCTGCTATAAGCTGCTCTACCCACTCCCCGAAGCTGGCAATTGAGGGCGAAGCTATCAGGGTGAGCTTATCCCGACCAGCCTTCGCCAGCTCGCCGAGGATAGTTCCCAGCCGGGCAGCCGGATTCTCTGACATGGAGACCGTGTCGCCGCACTGTCTCTCCACCGTGACGGCACGCTCCAGCAGGAGCGGCACATTCACTCCCACAAGCGCTGCTGGGACCAGCCCAAAGAACGAGAGGGCTGAG
>DRKO01000232.1 GCA_011051745.1 Chloroflexota bacterium
GAGGGTCACACGTGCCATCGTGTCTCATCCAAAACGTTTTGGGCGTATATTCATCTTATACCAAAACGTTTTGGATGTCAACGTTGAGACGTTACGTGCTGGCTGGAATCAGCCGATCGGGAGGCCGGAAGCCTGCCGAAACTGGGTTTCGTAGAGGCGGGCGTATAACCCATCTCTATTCAGCAGATCGTCGTGCGTTCCCTGCTCAACGATCCGCCCCCGATCCATGACCAGAATCAGATCAGCCGCCAGGATGGTGCTCAGGCGGTGGGCGATGACGATGCTCGTCCGGCCTGCCATGACCTTCCCCAGGGCGTCCTGAATCAGCGCCTCAGACCGGCTGTCCAGATGGCTGGTCGCCTCGTCCAGCACCAGAATCCGGGGGTCTTTCAGGATCACACGCGCCAGAGCGATGCGCTGTTTCTCTCCCCCGCTCAGGCGATAACCCCGCTCCCCGACAACCGTATCGTATCCATCCGGCAACCCTGCGACAAAGTCGTGAATGTTGGCGGTTCGGCAGGCTGCTTCGAGTTCCTCCTGACTGGCATCCGGCCTGGCGTAAAGCAGGTTGGTGCGGATGGTGTCGTGAAACAGGTAGGTTTCCTGTGTCACCATCCCGATATGAGCCGAGAGAGAATCGAGGGCAATATCCCGTAGGTCGTGCCCGTCCAGCAGGATTCGTCCCTCCGTGGGGTCATAGAGGCGCGGGATCAGATAGGTGATGGTCGTCTTGCCCGCTCCGCTTGGCCCGACCAGAGCGGCCAGTTGGCCGGGTCGGATGGTGAAGGAAACATCCTCCAGGGCCAGTTCGCGGGCCTGAACGGCATGGCCCGCCGGGGTGCTGGACGGCCTGACCTCATCCCCTGAAAGAACAGCCTGAATGGTGTCCATCCGGCCATGTCGCTGAACGTCGCTGAGGGGGCCGGTGGCCCCTGCTGGATACCTGAAGGTCACATGATCAAAAACCAGCTCGCCCTGTACTTCCTTCAGTTCGACGGCATCGGGCTTCTCGACGATGTCCAGGGGGAGATCGATCACCTCGAAGACCCGCTCAAAGCTTACCATCGAAGTGGCGAAGTCCACCGGTGCGTTGGTCAGGGATTGCAGGGCGGCGTAAAGCTGGGTCAGGTAGGCGCTGAAAGCTACAATCGTTCCAACGGTGAAAGTCCCGCGCAGCACCAGATGCCCCCCCAGCCAGTACACAAGTGCCGTTCCCACCGAGCCGACCAGCCCGATGACGACAAAAAACTCGCTCCCCATGATGGCCCGCTTGATGCCTGTATCACGGACGCGGGCCGCTCTCTGCTCGAAGCGCTCGATCTCCGTTCCGGCCCGCCCGAACAGCTTAACCAGCAACACGCCGCTGATGTTCAGGGTTTCATTCATCATGGCATTCAGGTGGGCGTTGTAGTCCATCGCCTCGCGTGCGATGTCGCGCAGCCTGGAACCCAGTCGCCGGGCGGCGAGGATGAAGAGAGGCAGAACGGCCACACCGAGGAGCGTTAACCGCCATTCCAGAGTCAGCATGACGGCCAGCGTGGCGATGGCCTGTATCAGATTGGTGGTAATGGAAACAATTGTGTTGCTGATCGCCCGCTGGGCCCCGATAACGTCGTTGTTCAGGCGGCTCATCAACTCGCCTGTCCGGGTCGCCGTAAAGAAGCGGAGAGACATACGCTGCAGGTGAGAAAACAGACCGACACGCAGATCGTAGATGACGCCCTCTCCGATAGTGGCGTTCAGTTTGCGCTGGATGACCCGGACGGCTCCGCTCAGGATGGGCACTAAAATCATCGCCAGCGCGAGGAGATTCAGGCGCGATACGTCCTGTGCCGGAAGGGCTCTGTCAATCAGATCGCGGAATAGCAGGGGTGTAACCAGCCCCAGCCCGGTCGTCAGGAGGATAGTCGCCAGCATGGCGACGATATGCCAGCGGTAGGGTCGGGCATACGCCAGAACGCGCCTGAGCAAAGACCAGGTGACGTGTGGCTTTTCATCCTCAGATCGGAAGTAGGCCCACCAGCCGCTACTGTGAAATCCCATATCCCCCTGCTCTCGGAGCGGTGCGCTCCACTAAACAGCATTTCCTGATCCTGCTTCTGCCATGTCGCTTCGGACGGAGGCCTGCCTTGCGGGGCAGGCCTCCGCGTTCTCCGCAAAGGAGCCTCAATGCACTACCGGTGTTTCCCATCATTCAGCTTCGATATCCACAAAGGCTGTCATCCCCCAGCGAACGGCGGGCGGAATCTCGTCCAACTCGACGGTGACGGTGTAATTGACGCCGGACCCCTCGGCAGCCATGGGCGCTATGCGGATCACCCGGCCATTCACCTCGACACCGGGCAGAGCATCGAAGGTGACGATGGCATGGCTGCCCACCTCGATGCGGGCCACGTCTATTTCGTTGAGATCGGTTGTCTCAACCCGGAGCGCGGTCAGGTCGGCAATCTCTATCGCCCCCTGCCCTCCCTGTGCCCATTCACCCTGGCGGATCAGGACTGCGGTCACTGTCCCGTCAAAGGGGGCGAGCAGGGTGGCCTGCTCGCGTCTCGCCAGAGCGGCCTCTAGCTGAGCCTCGGCGCGGGCGACGTCCGCCTCGGCCACCGCGATATCCTCGGCCAGCGGGCCAGCCAGCAGCAGGTCTAGCTGCGCCTGAATAACGTCACGCTCGGCGGCAGCGGCCCAGACGCGGGCATCGGCGATCCGCAGTTCGTCGGGGCTGGGGCCGTCCAGCAAATCCTCCAGATAGGCCTGAGCAGCGGCAAGGTTCTGGCTGGCAGCCTCCAACTGTGCCCGCGTGTGCCTCTCGTCTTCCGGGTTCGTTCGCCGGGCCTCCTCAGGAAGGCTGGCCTGATAATCGGGGTCGGCGTTGATCGCCCAGCCGATAGCGACATCATACTGATTCTGGGCCTGTTGCAGGGCGATCCGGGCGTTCTCCAGATCGCGCTGAGCGGCGAGAATCTCGGCCTCGCTTGCCCCGGCTGCGACATCCTCTCGCCTCGCGGCGGCCTCCGCCACCTGCGCGTTGGCGGCGGCAAGGTTACGGCGGGCCTGCTCGATCTCCTGCGGACGCGGGCCGGAGCGGACTCGATCAAGGTTTGCCTGTGCTATCGCGAGGGCAGCCTCGGCACGGGCGACATCTGCGTCGAGCAGCGCACTATCAAGGCGGGCCAGCACGTCACCCGCCCGGACGGCCATTCCTTCCTCGACCGCGACCTCGACCACCTGCCCATCCAGCGGGAAACTCAAAACCACCTTTTGCACAGGGACGACCTCGCCAGTGGCGCTGACGACCGGGACGAAGTTCTCCACAGATTCCGGTTCTTCTGTCGGCTCTTCTTGGCCTGCTCCGACGTTGCAGCCTGCCACAAGGAGCAGGGCCAGCCCGACCAGAGACCCGGCCAGAAACCGGCGAAACGACCTGTGATACCACACGGTTTTGAAGCTCCTTTTCCAGACCTGCCCGCTGCCCGATCCGGTGGCTCTCATCGTCTACTCGTCCACTTCGATATCTATAAAAGCTGTCATCCCCCAGCGAACGGCGGGGGGGACCTCGTCCAGTTCCACAATGACGGTGTAGTTTACCCCTGAGCCTGCGGAGGTGCGGGGGGCGACGTGCGTCACCCTGCCCCTCAACTCCAGATCGGGGAAGGCATCGAGTTCCACTCTTGCCACATCGCCCACCTCAACGCGGACGACGTCCAACTCGCTCAGATCGGTTGTCTCGACTCTCAGCGTGTCCAGATCGCCCAGCATGAGAATGGGCTGGCCGGGGAACACCCACTCGCCAGGATCAATGTACAGGGCTGTTACGGTTCCATCGAAGGGGGCAGTCAGTGTGCCCTGCTGCTGGGCGACACGGGCGGCCTCAAGAGCGGCGCGGGCCTGCTCGACCTGGGCTTCAGCGATCGCGATCTCCTGAGGGGAAGGGCCAGCCCGCAGCAGCTCTAGCTGTGTCTGGGCGGCGTCGCGCTGGGCAGAGGCAACCCAGATGGCCGCCTCGGCCACGCGCACCATCTCAGGATCGGGGCCATCCAGCAGATCGTCCAGATAGGCCTGCGCAGCCGCGACCTGCCGATTGGCAAGTTCCAGCACCATGCGGGCGTCCCGCTCGCCATCCAGCGGCGTGCGGTCGCCGGGCTCCAGTTCATCAATGTGGGGAAGGCTGTCCCAGTTCTCCGCCGCGTAGGCGAAGAAATCGTAGGCCTGCTGTGCCCTCCGCTGGGCTTCGAGCGCCTCTAAAAGTCCGGCCTGCGCGGCGTGTATCTGATCTTCGGTGATGCCCGCGTAGAGCGCATCGCGCTGTGCGACGGCCTCCGCGACGCGGGCATTCGCGGCGGCCACGCGCTCCTCCGCCGCAGCAATCTCCTCAGGCCGGGGTGTCGCCCGCAGGCGGGCGAGGCTGGCTTCCGCCTGTGCCAGCGCAGCTTCGGCCTGAGCGACTTCCGCATCAAGGGTGGTTGTATCCAGACGGGCCAGCACGTCCCCCTCCTGCACGCTCATCCCCTCTTCGGCGCTCAGTTCAAGCACCTGACCCGGAATCGAGAAGCTGAGGGCCGCGTATCGGGCGGGGACGACCTCGCCCGTTGCGCTGACGAGCGGGGCGGCTTCCGCCCCCGGCGTGGCCTCCAGTGCGGGGGTTTCCTCTCCAGTGGCCGCACAGGCCACTGTGAGGAGCGTTACCGTCCCTGCCAGTAGCGCGGTGAGCAGGAAGCTACTTTGCTTGCAACAAGGCTGCATAGCCTCGTTCTCCTTCTCTATCGGTA
>DRKO01000233.1 GCA_011051745.1 Chloroflexota bacterium
CTTCCAGATCCGTGTCCTCACCCTTGACGATCTATCCAGAGCGCCCGATCTGGCCCGGAAAGCTGTGGGGGTTCGATGGGACACTACAATGAATCGTTCACCCACTCAGATTCTCCCGGGGAACACAAATGGGTGAAGCAGATGGATCGGGCAAAGGATGTCTTGACCGGATAAAACGGCGCGGCGACACCAGCGCAATGAGGCAGGATGGTGAAAAGCATTGTATGGCAGCGACGAGGGCAGCGGTGCCGCTGAGACTAAAATACTCCCATCCTAACTATAATGATGGGGGAAGCCTTCTGATAGTATCGGCTGTCATCTCCATATAAGATGTTTGTCATACATGTACTCTACATCAACCGGCCCCCTCGAATCGCCATCAGCAACCACTGGCGAGCCCGGCCCGGCACACCGTCCCCGGCTCCGCTCATCATGTCTCCTTATCATTCCTCATTATGTATCCTTGCAATTCCGTTTGTGACATTTGTCACTATAAATCACTTCCTTTCTGTCCTATGCTGGAAATAGGATGTAAGTGCCACCAGAGCCAGATACTCGTTGCACATCTTTCCATTGCGGGGGCAGGGAAGTTTCCACCGCAGCCACCCCCTTCCATCACAGCCGGCCTGCAATACAGCATCTCCTGGCCTGCCTGACTGATACAGTCCGTAGATTCCTTAAATTCCGCGTATGTAACGTGTAAACACGCCAGCACAACACGTGCGATTCCATCACCGATCGTCGGCGGTGGAGATTGGATATTTAAGTGTGTGGAAGGGAGTCAACCGCTATGCCAGATAGCCCGACGAAACCAAGCTTCTATGAACGCGTCGCTGCAGCGACGCCCGGAGGCGAAACGCTGGCTACGTGCCTGCAATGCGGCACGTGCGGGGGTTCGTGTCCTTCCGGCCCGGAGATGGATGCGACGCCACGCAAGTTGTTCGCTATGGTGATGGCAAACATGGAGGATGAGGTGCTGAGCAGCAACGCGCCCTGGCTATGCGTCTCCTGCTACTACTGCATGGTGCGTTGCCCCCAGCAGATCCCCATCACTGACCTGATGTACACCCTCAAGGAAATGGCCATCGCTCAGGGACGATACCACAAAGACGCCTATGTGGACTGGTCGAACAGCTTCGTTGGCTACGTGGAGCAGTACGGACGCAGCTTTGAGTTTGGCCTGGCGACCCGTTACCACCTGACTCATCATCCGCTCAGCATGGTACGGAAGAGCGGGCTCGGCTTTGAGATGCTCCAGAAAGGCCGGCTCAGCGTCCAGCCGGAGCGCATCCGCAATATGCCGCAGCTAAGCGCGATCCTCTCCGAGGCCAAACAGATCGCTCTACAGGAGGAGGTGTAAGATGAGCCAGCCAAACGGTACTTACGCGTTCTATCCGGGCTGCTCGATGGGCGTCTCGGCGCGGGCCTATGATCAATCCTTCAGGCGCGTTGCGGAGGTGCTGGGCCTTGAGTTTCAGGACGTAGACGACTGGAACTGCTGCGGCGCGACGGAGTATTTCACCCTGAATCGGTTGCCCGCCTACAGTCTGGTCGCGCGTAACCTTTCGCTCGCTGCCGGGATGGGGAAAGAGGACCTGGTCGCGGCCTGTAGCGCCTGCTACCTGAACCTGCACAAGACCGATAGCTACATGGGCAAGTACCCCGACCTGAACGAGAAAGTCAACAGAGCGCTGGCAGCGGGCGGGTTGCACTATGATCCCGGCACGCTGCGCGTCCGTCACCTGCTGGATGTTCTGGTCGAGGACATCGGTTACGAGGCCATCGGGGAGCACGTCACACAGCCTCTTAAGGGGCTGCGCGTTGCGCCCTACTATGGCTGCCTGGTCGTGCGGCCTGAATCCAACTATGACCCTGAATATCCGACTCATCTGGATGACCTGATGCGGGCTCTGGGTGCTACGGTGGTGGATTTCCCGCTCAAGACGCACTGTTGTGGCGGTCACATGACCCAGATCAGCGAAGAGACAGCCTATGAGCTGCTCCGTCGTCTGCTGGCCAACGCTGCCGAGTACAACGCTGACGTCATCGTCACCGTGTGCCCCATGTGTCAGCTAAATCTGGATGCGTACCAGTCCGAGGTGAACCGCGTATTCGGCACGGATTACCACATCCCTATTCTCTTCTTTACTCAGTTGATAGGGCTGGCGTTCGGTGTCGCTGCCGAGGACCTGGGATTTGGCGCTGAGATCGTTCCGGCAGATGAGGCGCTCAAGAAGATCGGCCAGGAGGAAGCGCCGAAGCCACGCACCCCCAGACGGCGCGACAAGAAAGCCCTGCCGATGCCTCCCCCGTTGTCTTAACACATGGGTGAAAGGATGTTAGCACCATGACTGAAGAGAAAGTTGGCGTTTACATCTGCCACTGCGGTAACAACATCGCAGGGACGATAGACGTCGAAGCGGTGAGCGAATGGGCGGCAACCCTCCCCCATGTGGCCGTTGCGCGTGATTACCGGTTCATGTGCTCCAGTCTGGGGCAGGAGCTTGTCGAACAGGATATCAAGGAACTGGGGCTGACACGTGTGGTCGTCGCTGCCTGCTCGCCTCACATGCACGAGCCAACCTTCAGGAAAGCCTGTGAGCGTGCCGGTCTGAACCCTTACCTGATGGAGATGGCTAACATTCGCGAACACGCGAGCTGGGTTCACCAGCATGATAAAGAAGCGGCCACCGAGAAGGCCAAGGCGCTGATCAGCGGCGCAGTGAAACGGGCCCTCGAACTTTCCCCGCTTGAGCCGTCTAGAGTGCCCATTCAGGAAGCGACTCTGGTGGTGGGAGGTGGCATCGCCGGAATCACGACGGCGCTTGAGATCGCCGATGCCGGTCACCCCGTCTATCTGGTGGAGCGCGAACCCAGCATCGGCGGCCACATGGCCCAGCTCGACAAGACCTTCCCGACGCTCGACTGCTCATCCTGTATCCTCACGCCCAAGATGTTCGACACGGGCAACCATCCCAACATCACCCTGCTGAGCTACAGCGAGGTCGAGGAGGTGAGCGGCTATGTGGGCAACTTCACGGTACGGGTGCGCAAGAAAGCCCGTAAGGTGAACACCGACCTGTGCACCGGCTGCGGTGAGTGCTGGTCACGTTGCCCGGCGAAGGTCGTTGACACGGTGTACGAGGCAGGGCTGGGATACCGCACGGCGATCTACCGGCCCTTCCCGCAGGCTGTGCCCAAGTATCCCGTCATTGACGTTGAGAACTGCATCTACTTCCAGAAAGGAACCTGCAAGGCCTGCGAGAAGTTCTGCCCGACCGGGGCGATTGACTTTGAACAGGAAGACGAAATTCTGGAGCTGGAAGTCGGGAATATCGTCCTGGCAACCGGCTACGATCTCTTTGATGCCCGGCGCATCCCCCAGTACGGCTACGGGCGGCTGGCGAACGTGTTCACCAGCCTGGAGTTCGAGCGCATGGTCAACGCCGCCGGGCCAACAGGCGGAAAAGTCGTCCTCCGCGACGGGGTGACAGAGCCGCAGAGCGTGGCGATCATCCACTGCGTGGGCAGCCGCGACAAGAACTACAACCCCTACTGCTCCGCGACGTGCTGCATGGCGGCCCTCAAGTTCGGCCACCTCGTCAAGGAGAAGACCGACGCCGAGGTCTACAGCTTCTACATTGATGTTCGCGCCGCCTTCAAGGACTATGAGGAGTTCTACAATCGGGTTCTGGAAGAGGGCGTCCACTTCGTGCGGGGGCGCGTGGCCGAGGTCACTGACGCGGCACGGCAACCGGGCGAGGAAGGCAAGCTGATCGTTCAGGTCGAGGATACCCTCATCGGCAAGCAGCGCCGCATCCCGGTGGATATGGTGATCCTGATGGCCGCTATGGAGCCCCGCGCCGACGCCGAGGAGATCGCCCACCTGTTCGGCGTGGGATGCTCGGCGGCAGGGTTCTTCACCGAGCGGCATCCCAAGCTCGACCCGATCGCAACCATGAGCGACGGCATCTTCATCGCCGGGGCGTGCCAGGGCCCGAAGGACATCCCGGCCACCGTGGGGCAGGGCGCAGCCGCCGCCGCCCGCGTGCTCACCCTGATCAGTCAGGGCGAGGTCGAGATCGAGCCGGTGCGCGCCATCATTGACGAAGAACGCTGCTCCGGCTGCCGCATCTGCAACAATCTGTGCCCCTACGGCGCGATTGATTACATCGAAGACCCGGGGGTCAGCCGGGTGAACCCCGCGCTGTGCAAAGGGTGCGGAACCTGCGTGGCTGCCTGCCCCAGCCAGGTGATCACCGGTCAGCACTTCACCTTCGAGTCGATCATGTCCCAGATCGAGGGCCTGCTATACGACGTGAGCAACGGTCATGAGACCTACGCCGAGCCAGCCCCTCTGGAGACTGCGTAAGGAGGCCGCGACTATGCCCAAGCAAGACTACAGCGAGTTAAATCCCCTCTGGGGAGATAGAGGGCCTGTTATCGTTGGCTTTCTGTGTAACTGGTGCTCATATCGTGCCGCCGACCTGGCCGGAACCAGCCGCTTTGGATATCCGGCCACACTGCGCGATATCCGCATCATGTGCACTGGCCGCTTCGACCCCACTTTTGCCATCAAGGCCCTGCGCGATGGGGCCGACGGCATCCTGATAATGGGGTGTCACCCCGGCCAGTGCCACTATCAGGAAGGCAACTACAAGGCCATGCGGCGGGTGGCACTCCTGCGGCGCACTCTGGCCCAGCTTGGCGTTCACCCTGACCGTATCCAGTTGGCGTGGGCCTCCGCTGCGGAAGGCACAACCTTCACACAGACCGTTATGAGGATGACAGAAACGATCGCAAAGCTGGGGCCACTTCAATGGCGTGACACGGTGAGCGACCTCGCGCCACGCACGCCCGCCCCGGAGGCTGAGGAGGTGTCTCATGGCTGAAAACGGCAAACCCAAGCTGGCACTCTACTGGGCCGCCTCCTGTGGGGGCTGTGAGATTTCGGTGCTGGCGATCCACGAGAAGATACTGGATGTGGCGGAGGCGTTCGACATCGTCTTCTGGCCCTGCGTGATGGACTTCAAAGTCTCCGATGTCGAGGCTCTGGAGGACGGCGAGATAGATGTGTGCCTGTTCAACGGAGCGATCCGCACCGACGAGAACGCCCACATGGCACATCTGCTCCGCCGCAAGAGCAAAGTCATGGTCGCCTATGGAAGCTGCGCTATGGAGGGCTGTATGCCCGGCCTGGCGAACTTCTACGACCGCGAGCGGATCATGCAGTTTGTCTATCACGACTCGCCCAGCACCGACAACCCCGACGGAGTCGAGCCGCAGACTCGCACGGAAGTGCCGGAAGGCGAGCTGACACTGCCCGGATTCTGGAACACGGTCCGCACTCTGGATCAGATCGTGCCCGTCGAGTACTTCATCCCCGGTTGCCCGCCTGAGGCCAAATGGACGGAGGCCGCCATCAACGCCATCATCAGCGGCGAGCTGCCGCCGCCTGGGTCGGTCATTGGCATGGATGTGACCGTCTGCGACGAGTGCCCCCGTGAGCGTTCGGAGAAGAAGATCACGCGCTTCTACCGGCCTTACGAGATCATCCCTGATCCGGATATCTGCCTGCTCGATCAGGGCCTCTTCTGCGCCGGGATCGCCACGCGGGCCGGGTGCGGTGCTCTCTGCCCGCAGGTCAACATGGGATGTCGTGGGTGCTACGGCCCCAACGAAGGCGTGGTTGACGGCGGAGCCAGGCTGATCTCCGCCATCGCGTCGGTGATTGACGCCAAAACGCCGGAGGAGATTGACGCCGTCCTTGATACGCTCCCCGATCCGGCGGGGTACTTCTACCGCTTCACGCTGGCTCGCTCGCTGATGGAGCGCACCCGGCTCGAACGGCAGAACGGTCACAAAGTAGCCAGGCCGCTCGAAGAAGTCCCGCGCCTGGACCCAGCCTTGAAAGAGTAGGAGGCCGACGATGACGGCGATAAGCACATCGCAGAGAATCACAATTGATCCGATCACGCGCCTCGAAGGCCATGGCAAGATCGAGATTTTCCTGGACGAGGCCGGCGAAGTCGCCAACGCCTATTTCCAGGTTCCAGAGTTGCGCGGCTTTGAGGTGTTCTGTCTGGGCCGACCGGCTGAGGAGATGCCGCGCCTGACGAACCGCATCTGTGGCGTATGCCCGGAAGCCCACCACATGGCCGCCGCCAAGGCGCTGGACGATCTCTACCACGTTGATCCGCCGCCCACGGCCAAGAAGCTGCGCGAGCTGCTCTACAGCGCCTTCTACGTCACCGACCACACCACCCACTTCTACGCGCTGGGTGGCCCCGACTTCGTCGTTGGGCCGGATGCGCCTGCCTCTCAGCGCAACATTCTGGGCGTCGTCGCCAAGGTCGGCGTTGAGGCGGGGCTGAAGGTGATCAACACCCGTAAGCGCAACCACGAGGTGATCAAGATCATCGGGGGGCGGGTCATCCACCCCGTCTCTGCCCTGCCGGGCGGCATGAGCAAGCCGATCAACGAGGAAGAGCGCCAGTTCATAGAGGAAGCAGCGCACGAGAACATCGAGTTCGCCCTCTGGTCACTCGATCTCTTCGAGCAGATCGTCCTGCAGAACAGTGCCTATGTAGACCTCATCCTCAGCGACGGCTACACTCAGCGGACTTACTACATGGGCCTGGTTGACGAGAACAACCATGTTAACTTCTACGATGGTCTGGTGCGCGTCGTAGACCCCGACGGCGTCGAGTTTTGCAAATACGCGCCCCATGAGTACACTGAGCATGTGGCCGAACACGTCGAGCCTTACAGCTACCTCAAGTACCCCTATCTGAAGGAGGTCGGCTGGAAGGGCTTCGTGGACGGCAAGGACTCAGGGATGTACTGTTGTACGCCGCTCAGCCGCCTGAACGCCGCCGACGGCATGGCGACCCCTCGCGCTCAGGAGGCTTACGAAAAGTTCTACGAGACGCTGGGCGGCAAACCGGTCCATCACACACTGGCGACTCACTGGGCACGTCTGATAGAATTGTTATACGCCGCCGAACGCATGCTGGAGCTGGTGACCGACCCGGAGATCACCAGCCCGAACGTGCGCACCATCCCGACCGAGACGCCGACCGTCGGCATCGGGATCGTGGAAGCGCCGCGCGGGACGCTGACGCACCACTACGAAACGGACGAGAACGGCATCCTGACCAGGGTCAACCTCATCGTCGGCACAACGAACAACTACGCCCCCATCACACTCAGCATCAAACGGGCAGCCCAGGCCATGATCCACAACGGAGAGGTCAACGACGGCATTCTCAACATGATTGAGATGGCCTTCCGTAGCTATGACCCCTGCCTGAGCTGCGCCACACACTCGCTGCCAGGGCAGATGCCGCTTGAGGTGATCGTCCGTGATGCAAACGGCGACATCATCGATCGGCGTTCGCAGTACTGCACGCCCTGAGGTGACGCCCTCAGGCATCCGGTTGCAGGGGGCAGGCCGTGAAAACGCTGGTGATCGGGCTGGGCAATCCGATACTGACCGACGACGGGGTAGGGGTCTATGTAGCCTGGGCCGTCCGAAACGCGCTGCCTCCTGAAGCAGACGTGGACGTGATCGAGCTTTCGCTCGGCGGGCTATCGTTGATGGAAGCGATGGTAGGGTACGAGCGAGTCATTCTGGTGGATGCCCTTCTGGCTCCGCCGGAGGAGGCCGGGCAGGTGGTTCAATTCAACGCGGGCCACCTGCCCGCCACGCTGAACTCCGCCAGTGCTCACGACGTTGATCTGCCAACCGCCCTGCAGGTAGGGCGGCGTCTGGGGGCTTCTCTACCGGACGACGAGAACATTCAAATTGTTGCGATCAAGGCCCATGAGGTCCTGACCTTTGGAGGCTCGCCCACGCCCCCCGTCAGGGCCGCTATCCCGGAGGCGACCGTCCGGGTGCTGGGCCTGCTGGGCGTACTACTGGACCCTGCCGGGGGCGACGAGTCCGTTCCCTCCCGACCAACGGTAAATGGAGGCTCTGATGGTCTCTCCTGAGTTGCTGCGTCGCTTTTCACTCTTCGCCGGTCTGGACGCCGGGGCGTTTAAGAGTCTGGCAATGGCCGGCGAGGAGATCACGCTTAAAGCGGGTGACTGGCTCTTTCGTGAGGGTGATGAAGCTGATGCGCTCTATCTCATTTTGAGCGGCTCTCTTGATCTCACAATCAACCTGGATAAGGAAGGCTCGCGACAGGCTGATCTCTGCACTCTGGTAGAGGGGGATGCGGTTGGCTGGTCAGCCCTGGTTGAGCCACACACATACAAGCTGGGAGCAGTTGCCGCATCTGATGCCCGCCTGATCAGACTGGACGCAGACCAGTTGCGTGATCTGATGGTCAGCCGCCCCGAAGTCGGCTATATGCTGATGCACCGTATAGCCCAGGTCATCGGGAACCGGTTAAACAACCTGCGGATCCGTTTTGTCAGCCTGATCGAAACAGCCTGACCGCTCCCACCGTGCAAAAGGCCTGTTCACAGGTGGGGACTCGCTCATCGTCGCACGCTGCCGGACACCGACAGCCAAGATATTGCTGCCGCGAGCATGGCCGAAACAGAAACTGATCGCAGCTTCTCTGAGTGGCTGCCCTCTCAGGCCGCTGTCAGGGATAGTCTCCGTCTGATCCACATCCGCTGGGTCGCCGGAGCGCTGCTTCCCCTGACAACGGTCTTCTGTGTCCACCTGCTCGGTCTCCCGCTGCCGGAACTCCAGCTTATAGCCCTCGGCGCGGCCATTCTTCTCTACAATATCGCGCTGAATCACCTGGTGCAGAAAGCCGCCGCGCCACAGGCCAGATCAGCCATCCGGCGTGTCCAGCAGGTCGTTATTCTTCAGGTCGTGCTCGACTGGCTGAGTCTGGGCATCTTCCTGCACCTGACGGGCGGCGTAGTCAGCCCGGCGATCCCTTTCCTGCTGCTCCACATGCTGAGCGTCGCCATCCTGTTACCCCGCCGATCTCCTTACCTTTACGTGGGGCTGGGGACCAGCGTTCTGCTTCTGGTAACGTGGCTGGAGTGGGCCGGAGTCCTTCCTCACTACCGGATCATCCCCTCTCTTCCCCCCGGCCTGTACCGCGATCCGGTGTACGTTGCTGCCCGGCTTACCTTCTTCACCGTCACGGCGCTTGTCCTCGTTTACCTGACCCGCTCCATCACCCGGCGACTCCGCAGACGGGAACGCCACCTGAGCGCTCTGCTCCGGACGGCGCAGGCCGTCTCCTCCTCGCTCGACCTGCCCGAAGTTCTGGACGCCCTCGCGCGGCAGGCCGCTCATGCCCTCTCCATGCCGAAAGCCTCGATCCGCCTTCTGGACGAGACCGGCGACCGGCTAGCAATGACAGCCGCCTTTGGCCTCAGCCCTTCCTATCTGGACAAAGGGCCGGTTGAGGTCTCCCGGAGCCCGCTGGACGCCGAGGCGCTGGCCGGGCAGCCGGTAATCGTGCGCGAGGCGGCCACAGACCCGCGCATCCAGTACCCGAAAGAGGTCGCCGCAGAGGGCATTCGGAGCATTCTGGTTGTGCCCATCATGGGGGAGCGCAGGCCGCTGGGCGTGCTGCGCGTCTACTCTGACCAGCCGGACTGTTTCACGCCGGAGGATGCCGAGTTTGTCACCGCTATTGCCCGTCAGGGAGCTATCGCCATAGAGAACGCACTGGCCCATCAGGCCCTGCGGGAAGCTGACCGGCGGCGGGCGGAGTTCATGCGGGTGGTCACGCATGAGCTACGTTCTCCGGTGGCGGGTGCACAGAGCCTGCTCCGCACTCTGTTGCGTGGCCTTGCGGGCGAGTTGACCGCCCCTCAGCGCGACATTCTCTCCCGTCTGGCCCGTCGTCTGGATGCCCTGATGGCCCTGATTGACGATCTGCTGGTTCTGGCAGCCAGTAAAACGGTCGAGCTTGAAGAGCCTCTCCGGCGGCTTCCCCTGCAACCCGTGATCCGTCAGGTGGTCGAGGCGCTCGCCCACCGCGCGGAAGAGAAGCAGATCACCCTGACGGTTGACCTCCCGCCGGAAGCCCTGCCCATCCGGGGAACGGAGGAGGGCCTGGCACGCATCTTCAGCAACTTGCTTGACAATGCGATCAAGTACACGCCCTCCGGTGGGCACGTTTGCATCAAGGCGGCTGAGCGCGGCGGGCAGGCTGTGATCACGGTGACAGATAGCGGTATCGGCATCCCTGAGGATGAGCTACCTCACATCTGGGACGAGTTTTTCCGCTCCCGCCGCGTTCGCAGGGAGGGGATACGCGGGACCGGGCTGGGGTTGAGCATCGTCAGGCAGAACGTGGAGCGCTTTGGCGGGACGATCGGAGTTCGGAGCGTCGAGGGGGAAGGCACAACCTTCAGGATAACGTTTCCCATCGCCGGGCCGGGGGACATCGAAGAGGAGGCAGAGAGCCTTTAAGGGTTACCAAAGGCGGCAAAAGGAGCCCAGTAGTAAGCCTCAACGCCCGCCCTGTGGGCCTGACGCTGCGCGTAGGCCAGCGCGGCCACCGGGCTTTTCTCTTTCCGAAGCGCGGCGTAGAAGATCGCCATAAACTGCGCGGTGTAGTCATCTGCGGTTTGCCACAGGCTGGCGATCACGGTCCGGGCCCCTGCGCTCAGAAAAGCCTGCGCCAGCCCTGAGATTTCATCCCCGTAATACCAGCGCCCCAGCCCGGCCTGACAGGCCGA
>DRKO01000234.1 GCA_011051745.1 Chloroflexota bacterium
ATTGGCTCCCAGCTGGTCACGGATCATCCCGACGACCCGCACGAAGTCCGCGCCGACGCGATCCATCTTGTTGACAAAGCAGATACGCGGCACGTTGTACCGGTTCGCCTGACGCCACACCGTCTCGGACTGCGGCTCCACACCGGCCACCCCGTCGAACACGACCACGCCGCCGTCCAGGACGCGCAGGCTGCGCTGCACCTCGGCCGTAAAGTCAATGTGTCCGGGCGTGTCAATCAGGTTGATCTGATAGCCCTTCCAGTTGGCCGTGATGGCAGCCGCCGTGATCGTGATCCCACGCTCACGCTCCTGCTCCATCCAGTCGGTGACCGTCGTGCCCTCGTGCACCTCACCGATGCGATGGGTCATGCCGGTGTAGTATAGGATTCGTTCGGTGGTCGTCGTTTTACCGGCATCAATATGAGCGATGATGCCGATATTCCGAACGTGATCAAGTGGTTTCCGCGTGCTCATCTCGTTACTCAGGCTTCCCAATCACTGCGTGCTGGCGTCAGGCTGGATGCGCAGGCAGGAACACGCAGCGCAAGCCCTCTCCATAGTTCTACCAGCGATAATGTGCGAACGTACGATTCGCCTCCGCCATGCGGTGGGTATCGTTTTTCTTCTTCACTGCCGCGCCTTCGCCACGGGCCGCATCCATCAACTCGGCGGCCAGCTTCTCAGAGAAGCCCCGCCCCCCGCGAGCGCGGGCGGCGGCCAGCAACCAGCGCATCGCCAGCGACCGCCCCCGGTGAGCGTCCACCTCAACAGGAACCTGATAGGTAGAGCCACCCACACGGCGCGGCTTCACCTCGATCATGGGCGTTACGTTCTTCAACGCCTCTTCGAAAACCTCTACCGGGTCGCGCTTCGTCCGCTGCTGGACGATATCAAGCGCCTCGTACATCAAACGGCGAGCAAGGCTCTTCTTGCCCCCCTTCATGATCCGGTTGATGAACATCGCCACATGGACGTTGTTATACCGGGGATCGGGGGCAACCTTCCGCTTGGGTGGACGATATCGCCTGGGCATACGTCACTTTCTCCTCAAATCAGCCTGCCGGAAGCAGGTAGATGATCCGTTCACGCTATCTCTTCTTCGGTCGTTTCGTCCCGTACTTGCTGCGCCCCTGGCTGCGCTCCTCCACGCCGGTCGCGTCGAGCGTCCCGCGCACGATGTGGTAACGCACACCGGGCAGGTCTTTCACACGTCCGCCACGCACCAGCACAACCGAGTGCTCCTGCAGGGTGTGGCCCTCGCCGGGGATGTACGCCGTTACTTCAATGCCGTTGGTGAGGCGCACCCTCGCGATCTTACGCAGCGCGGAGTTGGGTTTCTTGGGCGTCATGGTTCGCACCTGCGTACACACTCCCCGCTTCTGCGGAGCGCCTTTGGGCTGCTTCACCCGTCGCTGGGTAAAGCTGTTGAAGGTATATTGAAGCGCCGGTGCCTTACTCTTTTTCTTCTTGACTTTCCGGCCCTTGCGGACCAACTGATTTATTGTTGGCACAACAAGCCTCCCAAGCTTTCCAGGCCCTTATGCGCGGCGCGCCTTCGCGCGGTCACCTGAATACACTTCCACTCTTGACGCGCAAAAACGGGCGCTTCCGAGAACGCCCTACGCCCGTTTTAGCTTGCAAAGAAGAAGGCCATCGTGTTGAGCGTTGATGACCTTCAACCACGATCTGCCATATCCTATTCAGCGGTAGCGGCTCACCCGCGGGCAAGCATGCCGCTGACCGATTAGCATTGCTTGGCGACGAAATAGTCTATCGCGTTGCGGTCATCTTGTCAAAAAGAAATCCGTCTTTTTAACCGCCTCTAACGGTAAAAAGCCCCTTCCGCCGGGCGGCGGATCTGCGACGCCTAGCGACCGGTCAACAGGTCCGACTCGATCCACAGTGCGCTGATCCGGTGCTCCGGGTCCGTCTTCCAGAACACCACCCGCACCGTCACCTGCGGATCGCGTTCAAACTCCGCCTCGTAGATCACGGTGCGGAAACGTCCCTCATCCTCCACCCGCAGCAAACGGCGGGATTGATACCTCCCCAGCGTCCCGATGATCTGATCGTATGCCTGGGGGAAGGTGATCACCGGATCGATCTCCTCGCGGAGCGTCTCGTCGAACCCGCGAGCGTGCCTTTCGTAGTCGCCCTCACTCAGCCCGACCAGCGCATCCTCGACGTAGTCATCCACCTCAGCCGCGAACGCTTCCGCTTCCTGCGTCGGGAGTATCACGGTTCGCTGGCAGGCCACCAGCGCCACCGCAAGGCCGACCAGCGGCCACAGTCGTCTCATCAAGCCTGCTGCTCTCCTTTACATATACATAATGAAGCAATAAAGCCACAGGGCAGTATCCAGCCCGCCGTTGGCTGCCGGGCCTGCGCAATCAGCGGCCCGTCTCCCGCCCGATTGTAACGCAGGCTCTCCCTTCCCCCCAGATGAAGACACCCCTCCACCGGCCGGTACGGGCAGGAATGCCCTGCCTTACCGCTCATTCCTGTACTATAATCAGGTCAGGTGAGCTATACTCTGAACTGGCCGGAACCTCCTGCGGCAGGGGGTTCCCCCACCGAAGGTAAGCTGTGTTCCTCTTTCGTACTGGCTTCCTTAGTAGGAGATATATATGGCTGAGAAGTTCAAAATCACATATGCTACGATGAGCGCCGACAACGAGCAGCTTCATGCCGACTTTGACGCCGCCATCGAGCGGGTCGAGGCGCTCAAAGGAAGTACCTTCCCCCTGATCATCGGCGATGAGGAGCGCGAAAGCGACAGGACCTTCCCCGTCTACTCCCCTGTTGACATCCGCGAGCCGCTCGTTTACTTCCAGAAAGGGACACGCGAAGACGCCGCAGACGCGATAGCAGCCGCCAGAGCCGCTTTCCCGGCCTGGAAGGCCACCCCCTATGAGGAACGCCTGGTTCTGATCGAGAGAGCGGCCAACATGATCACCGAGCGGCGCTACGATCTGGCCGCCATCATGATCATGGAGATGGGCAAGAACCGCATCGAGGCGCTGGGCGATGTCGAAGAATCGGCAGACCTGCTCCGCTACTACTGCTACCAGATGCGGCAGAACAACGGCTACGTCCGGGAGATGAACTCCTTCGGCGACAACGACGAAAACCGGAGCGTCCTGAAGCCCTACGGCGTCTGGGCGGTGATCTCACCCTTCAACTTCCCTCTGGCGCTGGCCGCCGGTCCGGCTGCCGCCGCGCTCGTCACCGGTAACACCGTCGTGTTGAAGCCCTCCTCCGATGCCCCCTGGTCGGCCTACATGCTGGCAACGATCCTGCGCGAGGCCGGAGTCCCCGCCGGGGTCGTCAACTTTGTGACCGGCTCAGGCGGCACGGTCGGCATGGAACTGGTCGAAAACCCCGCTGTGGACGGCATCACCTTCACCGGCTCGTATGATGTCGGCTTCCACCAGGTGTACCGCAACTTCCCCAAGCAGTACCCCATGCCGGTCATCGTCGAGATGGGCGGGAAGAACCCGGCCATCATCTCGAACAAAGCCGATCTGGACAAAGCCGCTCAGGGCGTGATGCGCTCCGCCTTTGGCATGGGCGGGCAGAAGTGCTCGGCCTGCTCGCGGGTCTACATCCATAAGGACGTGTACGACGAGTTCATGGAGAAGCTGATCGCGAAGACGAAGGCCCTCAAGATCGGCAACCCGCTGGAGCGAGATACTTTCCTCGGCCCGCTGGTCAATCGGAACGCCTACGAGGACTACAAACGTTTCGTGAAGAAGGCGAAGGCCGATGGCACGATCTTGCTGGGCGGCAACGTGCTGACCGAAGGGGAGATGGAGCACGGCTACTACGTCGAACCGACCATCATCACTGGCCTGCCGGAGGATCACGAGCTGGTCAAGACCGAGCTCTTCGTCCCGATCCTGTATGTCACGCCCGTTGACTCGCTTGAGGAGGCGATGGAGAAGGCCAACGATACCATGTATGGCCTGACGGCGGGCTTCTTCAGCGAGGACGAAGACGAGATTCAATGGTTCTTCGACAACATCCAGGCCGGTGTGACGTATGTCAACCGCGCCGCTGGCGCGACGACGGGCGCGTGGCCGGGCTACCAGCCCTTCGGCGGCTGGAAGGCCAGCGGCTCCTCCGGGCGCAACATCGGCGGACATTACAGCCTGCTCAACTACCTGCGCGAACAGAGCCAGACCGTCATCCGCTGACCGCCCTTACAGGACACGAGTCACGGGCAGGGGTGGCCCATCGCCCCCCTGCCCCCTGAACCCTGTTTCACGTATCCCCCTTGATGAGAAAAACATCCGTGACAGACAAACGCTTGTCCATGCAGGAAGCCATCGCCGAATACGTGCGCGATGGCATGTCGGTTGCGATTGAAGGTTTCACGGCCTTTATCTGCTTCGCCGCCGGGCACGAGATCATCCGGCAGCGACGCCGTGATCTGACGTTGATCCGCATGACGCCCGACCTGATCTACGATCAGATGATCGCCGCCGGGGTGGCGCGTAAAATGATCTTCAGCTATCTGGGCAACCCCGGCGTGGGATCGTTGCACTGCGTCCGGCGGGCAGTCGAGAAAGGCATCCCCGCCCCGCTTGAGATCGAGGAATACTCCCACTACGGAATGGTAGGCCGCTACACGGCGGGCGCGATGAAGCTCCCTTTCTTCCCGCTGCGCAGCTATCTTGGCTCGGATATGCCGCAGGTCAACGAGCGGATCAGAACCGTTGAAAGCCCCTATGGGGATGGGCCGATAGCGGTTGTGCCGCCGCTCAACCCCGACGTGGCGATCATCCACGCCCAGCGTGCCGATGTGCAGGGCAACACCCAGCTATGGGGCCTGCTGGGGATTCAAAAGGAAGCCGCCTTTGCCGCCCGGAAAGTGATCGTCGTCGTCGAGGAGATCGTGGACGAGGCCGTCATCCGCGCTGACCCCAACCGTACCCTGATCCCCGGCCTGATCGTGGACGCGGTCGTGCACGAGCCATACGGGGCGCACCCCTCCTATGTACAGGGCTACTACGACCGGGACAATCTTTTTTACCTCAACTGGGATAAAATCTCCCGCGATCAGGGGCAGACCGAAGCCTGGCTGGAGGAATGGGTATACGGCCTGAAGAACCGCGCCGAATACATCCAGAAGCTCGGCGAGGAGACGCTGGAGCGGCTCCGGCCCGGCGCTGCGCCTGCCAGCCCGATTGACTACGGAGCGTACACATGAGCGACCATACTCCGGCTGAAATGATGATCGTCTCGGCGGCGCGCGCGCTGGCCGGGGTGCGGACCGTCTTTGTCGGCGTCGGCCTGCCGAATATCGCCTGTAACCTGGCGCGGCACACCGTCGCCCCCGATCTGGAGTTGATCTACGAGTCGGGGGTATACGGTGCGCGACCGGCACGGCTGCCGCTCTCCATCGGCGACCCGACGCTCGTCACCGGCGCAACGTCCGTTGTCCCGATGGCCGACCTGTTCGGCCTGTATCTACAGGGGGGGCTGGTGGAGGTCGCGTTGCTGGGCGGGGCGCAGATTGACCGTCACGGCAATCTGAACACCACCGTGATCGGCGACTACCGCTCCCCGAAGGTCCGCCTGCCGGGCAGCGGGGGAGCCTGTGAGATCGCGATCAACGCGCAAC
>DRKO01000235.1 GCA_011051745.1 Chloroflexota bacterium
CCTACGACGGCGGCGACGGGTTGGAAACCACACTGGTTCGCTCCATCCGCCCCGGCCAGAGCCAGAGCGCCTCGATAGAAAGCCTCCTTGAGGCGCACAACTGGGAGTTCGAGGGGCAGGCCGGGCAGACGGTCACGATCCGGGTGGACGGGCAGGCGGAGACCGACCCGCGAGCCAAACTGATTGACCCCCAGGGGCGCGTGATCGCCTCGGATGATGACGGCGGGGGCGGCTGGAACGCCCTCATCATCGCCACGCTGCCCGCCGATGGCGTCTACACCGTCCGGGTGGATGTTTTTACACCGGGGACTTATACCATTACGCTCAGCCAGTGACGGGGCCCTGCCCCGCAGACAGTCTCGGGGGGCGATAAGCCCCGCTCCGAGAGAAGGATTTCGACGTTCAGGCCAGCATCACAGCACGAGTATCACCAGGTCCGGGAGTGAAAATTATGAACAGGCTAACGCGCAGGTTTAATCCGCTCTGGGTCTTCGGGAGCGTGGCCGCGGTCGCCATCGCCGTTTTCGGGCTGGCGCTCAGCGCCGACTCCTCTCCGGCCTATTTCCAGTTCGTCCACCTCTCGCCCGATTCCCCGGCCCTCGATCTCTACATTGACAGCACCCTCTATGAGTCGGGGCTGGAGTTCGGGCAGGCCGGAGCGGTGCGCACGACGGGGGGCAGCGGTTACGTGACGGTCGCGGTGCGGCTGGCGGGGACTTCCCCCGCGAGCACGCCGATCCTGACCGCCGAGATCAACCTGCACCCCGGCGCGACGCACATCGTCGCCGTCGCGAACGAGCTGGCCGATCTCCAGATCGGCAACTATCAGGTTCCAAACGCGGGGCTGATCGCCGCTCACGGGAGGCTGCAATTCCTGCACGCCATCCCCGGCGGGCCGAGGATAGATGTCAAGACCGGGCAGGGCGTGCTTCTGGTGAACGATCTGGGCTATCTGGAAGACCCGCCCTACACAGACCTGCCCAGCGGGGAGTTCCGGCTGCTGGGCACGACGGAAACCTCGCCCTCGGTGCTGCTCTTTGACGAGACATACACGCTGGAAGAGAACACCGTCTACACCCTGATCGTCACCGGCCAGCCGATCCAGACCATCCTGATCACGACGCAGGCCGGGCAGCCGGGCATCGCCACCGCCACACCCGCACCGACCACAGCGCCCTGATGCAGGGGGCGGAGGGTAGATGGCAGATGGCGGGTGGCGAGTAGCTCAGGCCCCGCCTGCGGGGGCGTGTCCTCTGCCGGTCGCGTATCCCCCGGCAGACGTTCGGGGTGTATAATCAGCCCTGATGAGCGATCAGACACTCCCCCTTGATCAGATCATACAGGGCGATTGCGTCGAGGTGCTGAACTCCCTGCCGGAGCGGTCGGTAGACCTGATCTTTGCCGATCCGCCCTATAACCTCCAGCTCCGGCAGGAGCTATGGCGGCCCAACATGACGAGGGTCGAGGCGGTCAACGATGACTGGGACCGCTTCGAGAGCTTCGCCGCCTACGACGCCTTCACACGGGCGTGGCTGACGGCCTGCCGTCGCGTGCTCAAGGACACCGGCACGCTGTGGGTGATCGGCACGTACCACAACATCTACCGCGTCGGCGCGATCCTGATGGACCTCGGCTACTGGATTCTCAACGAGGTGGTGTGGATTAAGACGAATCCGATGCCGAATTTCAGGGGGACGCGCTTCACCAACGCGCACGAAACGCTGATCTGGGCCCAGAAGCACAGGGGCGCGAAGTACACCTTCAACTATCAGGCCATGAAGGCCTTTAACGACGGTAAGCAGATGCGCTCCGACTGGGTGCTGCCGATCTGCTCCGGCGCGGAGCGGCTCCGCGTGGATGGCCGGAAGGCCCACTCGACGCAGAAGCCGGAAGCCCTGCTGTACCGCGTCATCCTCTCAAGCTCCAGCCCCGGCGATGTGGTGCTCGACCCCTTCTTTGGCACGGGGACGACCGGCGCGGTCGCCCGGAAGCTACACCGCCGCTGGATCGGCATCGAGCGCGATCCGGAGTACGTCCGGCTGGCCCGGCAACGCATTGACGCCGTCCGGCCTGCCCGCTTCTCGGAGGAGGTTTTCGTCTTCGAGGATAAGCGCAGGCGTCCGCGCATTCCTTTCAGCGCCCTGCTGGAACACGGCCTGATCCGGCCCGGCCAGACGCTCTACTTCGGCCCGCAGGGCGAGATCACGGCAACCGTGCTGGCGAACGGGCAGATCAGGCACGGCGAGATCAGCGGCTCGATCCATCAGGTCGCCAGCGCGATCCCGGGCGCACCCTGCAACGGATGGGAGCACTGGTACGCCCTCGATCCGGAGACGGGCGAGCGCATCGTGATCGATCGGCTGCGTGATATAATCCGTCGGGAGAGGGCGGGAGGTTGACGGCGATTCCGAATGTGCCGGAATTGCGCGGCTGAAGGCTGATTGCCGACCACGACGTTCACAGCAAGGAGGGCGCTCATGCTATCACATCTGCGGGCCCAGCACCGGGCCATCGAGAAGGGCATCAAGGCGATTGACACCTATCTGGGTCGCGTCAGCAAGGGGGCGAAGCTCGATGAGCGGGGCCGCTGCCGCCTCCAGTATGAGAACGTCGGCCTGATCGTCCTCGTCATCCCCGATCACAACATCGTGATCTTCAAGACGTTTATCAACTTCCTGCCCGATCCGGCCAGCGGGAAACTGCTCCCGCTCTACTACCACCTGCTCGACATGAGCGACGAACCGGAAACGGGGCTGGCGTACTTCGCCATCGTCGCCGCCGAGGAACTGGGTGCTGAGAAGGACATCATCAGCGTGGAGACCAAACGCCCCATCGCCGACATCAGCTTTGAGGAGTTCATCACCTGTGTGCGGGCCGTCGGTGAGGTGGCTAACCGGTGGATGGAGCGGCTGGAGAAGGAATTTGAGGCTCCCAGAGTCCCGTAGCCTCGGGGGCAGATGAGCGGAGGGGCACGCCTGCCTCTCAGCCAGCCGCAGGCGTGCCGCCGGTTTCGTGCTGGAGAAAGGCGGCC
>DRKO01000236.1 GCA_011051745.1 Chloroflexota bacterium
AGGATGTCCTCACCATCGGGCCGGTGGTGGATTACGAATGGAGCGAACCGGAGGAGGTCGTGCGGTTTGCCGTGTGTGAAGGCTGCAATGAACTGGTTGCCGAACCGTACCTGCGCGTCGCAGAGGGCAGGGTCCTTTGCCTTGACTGCGCCGGGTATGTCGGGTAGAGCCACACGGTAGGCGGAGGTGCTCCATGCCTTTCCGGGTGTGGGGCCCTCCGCCCCCCTGAAGGAGGTATCTACGGAATGTTCTACATTGCACCTCCCCTCTTTCTGATTATCGCGTTTGTCTTCTCCATGCTCGGCATGGGCGGGAGCCAGCTATATATCCCGATTCTCTTCTGGTTAGGGATGGATTTTAAAACGCAGGCCATCCCCCTGGGGATGTTGCTGAACGTAGTCAATAGCAGCACGGCAGCCGTGACGTATGCCCGCAAGAAGCTGATCAACTGGCAGGTGGCGATCCCGTTCGGCATTACGATGGTCGGAATGGCTCCGGTTGGCACGTGGCTGAATGTGCAACTGCCTGTCAAGCCCTTGCTGGCCTTCTTCGCCCTCTTCACAGCAGCGGCAGCCGTGTTAATGCTCTCTGGCTGGAAGCCCAAGCGCGGAGAGCTTTCTCCCCGTGGCCGCGTGATTCTGGGATTGCTCGCCGGGAGTGTCCTGGGGTTAACAGCCGGCCTGATCGGGCGTGGAGGCGGGAGTTTCGTGGTTCCCCTGCTTTATATCGCAGGGCTAAATGCACAGGAAGCCGCTGCGACCTCGGCCCTGGTGGTGACCGGTTCCGGTCTGTCCAGCTTTCTCTCCCACATCGCGACCGCCGCAGAGCCGCAATGGGGCATCTGGATGGCATGTGTACTGGCCGTCTTCCTGGGGAGTCAGGCTGGCTCGCGGGTGATGGCAACCCGTCTGCAGCCGAAGTCCGTTAAGCTCGTATTCGGGATCGTGTTGCTGGGCGTTGCAGCCCTGATCATCATGAAGGATGTGATCCTCGCCTAGACCGGGGTGCACACGCCAGCAGAGGATAACTCACTGAGTGGGGGTCGGGAACCATGTTGATCGAAGAGTATGAGCTGGAAGTATTCACACCGCCCTGTGAACCGGGTGCGGAACGTTTCAGCGCTATCGCCCATCTGAAGGACGACATCACCGGGGTGCTGCCCTATCTCAACGCCACTCTGAAAGGCGCGATCTACAACCCTGCCGTCCCCGCCCTGAGCTGGACACGTGGCGGGCGGAAGGTCGTCTTCAGCGCCAGCCAGATCGCGGTCAGCAATCTGAGAGACCGCGACGAGGCCATCAGGGTACTGGAGAGTGAGATAGAGCGAGTTAACCGGACATGGGAACGACGCGACGAGATCACGCCCAGCTTTCACGTTCGGAAGCGCCCCACTCCGCTGGCTATCTACAGGTTGCTGCCGCAGACCAACTGCAAGAAGTGCGGCGAGCCGACCTGCTACGTGTTCGCAACGAAGCTGGCCGCCGGGCAGCACCGGCTATCCGACTGCCCGCCGCTGACCGCGCCGGAATATCAGGAGAGCCTCGCCGCCCTGCAGGAAATGCTGGCCGATGTGGCCGGATAGCCGGTGAGAGGACACAGGCGGAAGCAGTCTCAAGGGAGCAATAAGCCCCTTCCTCTCCGGCACTTGCGTGGAGAGGCATTCTCCACTATCCTTCTCCTCGATTTGTAATTTAATCTTAACGCGGATAGCCCTCCCGCCGTGCCGGTCGAATTTGATTCTCCGTACGCTTAGTAGTAACATCATACCACTTGAAACTGCAGGCGGGAGGTCCGGTCCGGGCAGTTCGGAACATGGCATCGGCAGCCCTGTTCAACAGTGAGGAACAGATGTCAGAAGAAAAGACAAAGCAGCAAGAAGAAAAAGAGAAGCAAGAGAAGCCGGAGGCCAGAGCAGAAGGGCCCAAAGCGGAAGCCAAAGCAGCGGAAGCCGGGGCTAAGGAAGCTGAGGCCAAGCCCAAAGAAGAGCCCAAACCTCAGAAAGAGGAACCCAAGGCCAAAGCCAGAGAGTGGGACGAAGAGAAGATACGCGAAGAGGGTGAAAAGCTCTTTTACCCGAATAAGTGGAGCCGCATCGTCCTGACCTCGGCAGAGGAAGTGATGGGCACTCAGGGTGTCTCAGCCCTGCTGAACATGGCCGGACTGAAGGAACTGATCGGCAATTACCCGCCCGACAACATGAAGAAGCAGTTCAGCTTCAACAAATTCGGGCGCATTCAGCAGGCCATCTGGGACATGTACGGGAACCGGGGCGCGCGGGTCTTCGCCGTCCGCGCCGGGGAGCAGTCCTTCAAGGACGGCCTGACGCAGTTTAAGAGCGTTGCCCAGGCTGCCCAGGTCGCCATGCGCGTCGGCTCGCTGGAGGCGAAGGCCAAGCTCGGCCTGGAGTTCTTCTCCAAGTTCTTCAACTCGGTGAGCGACCAGAAGGTCGTGGTCAGCGAGGATGAGAAGCACTGGATATGGACGATTGAAGTGTGCCCGATGTGCTGGGGCCGCCAGTCCGATGAGCCCTGCTGCCATCTGGCGGTTGGCGTGTTGCAGGCCGCTTTCGCCTGGATCAGCGATGGGAAAAAGTTCCGGATTATGGAGACGGAGTGTAAGGCCAAAGGCGACGAGAACTGCGTGATCAAGATCGAAAAGACGCCGGTCGAGTAGGAGGCTCCCGCCTGCCTTCCGCGCACCGGCTTTGCTCCTTCAAATTATCAGCTTTTACCGACCGGCCCCCACCTCACAGGGGCTTTGCCTCCCAGGGCAAACCGTTCTCCGGGCATGCTCCCGGCTTGCCTGCTGTCTGATTCATCGTATAACCAGGAGTCGAAGGTTGACCAAGTCCCGCACAGACCAGATGATCGAGCGGCTGCGCGATCTACAGGTCGGCACCGAGGCCATCGAGGCCGCCGCGATAGTCAGTGTAGACGGCTTGAGCATGGCCTCCTCGATGCCTGCCGATGTGGAGGAGGACCGCGTCGCCGCCATGTCCGCCGCTATGCTGTCCCTCGGTGAGCGCATCGCCAGTGAACTGGGACGGGGTACGCTCGATCAGGTGTACATCAAGGGGAAAAACGGCTACGTTATCCTTATGGCTGTGGGTGAGGAAGCAGTCCTGACGGTCCTGGCCGCCAAAGACGCCAAGCTCGGCCTGATCTTCCTGGAGATGAAGCGGGCCGTCCAGGAACTGGAAAAACTCATCTAAGGTGAGGAAGAGGACCCCTTCAGCGTTCGGTTACCGCAACTCCCGCGCCGCCGCGCCCTTTCGTAAAAGATGAGCGGGCGGCACTCTGTCCGACGCCACGCACCTTGAACCGCTCAGCGGGCTTTCCTGTGCACAGAGGGCAGCCCGCAGGCTGCGGGGTACGGCGCAGGACACTTGAAAGATAAATCTCACAGGCCCGGCGAGCTACGCCAGTTCTACAAGAGCCTCCCCCGGGTGCGCATGCGGGTGGGATGGAAGGGTAAAACCAATGTCGTCACCACCACGTCACCGGAAGCGTCTCCTGATCGTCGAAGACGACCTCGATCTGGCCGAGATGCTGAGCGCCTACTTCAACGTTCAGGGCTACCGCGTGCTGACCGCCGCCTGGGGAGAACAGGGCCTTGAGCTTGCCTCCCGGAATTCCCCCGACCTTGTCATTCTGGATGTCCTCCTGCCGGATATTGATGGCTTTGAGGTCTGCCGCCGCCTGCGCGAAAAGCACACCACCCGCTCCATCCCGATCATCTTCCTCACCGAAAAGCGGGCACGCGATGACCGTCTGCACGGCCTGGAGCTGGGCGTCGTGGATTACATCACCAAGCCCTTTGACATTCAGGAGTTGCGCCTGCGGGTGCGAAACATTCTGCGGCGTGCCACGACCACCTCTGCCGAGAATCCCGTCACGGGACTGCCGGAAGGGGAAACGGTGGACGCGGCGCTCTCCGCCCTCCTTAAAGAGGAATCCGGCAGGTGGGGGGTGCTGGTTGTTACCCTGAAAGGGTTAGACACGTTCCGCGAATTGTACGGCTTTATCGCCAGCGATGATGTGCTGCGCGTTGTCAGCCTGATGCTCCGCAGCGCCACGACCGAGGTCGGCGGGCAGGATGCTTTCTGCGGCCATCTGGGGCCTGATACGTTCGTCATGTTGCTTCCCGCCGATAAGGTGGACTCTCTGGAGGCTCGCATCCGTGAGCGGGCCGGGCAGTCGCTCGAATACTTCTACCCCGGCGACAATCGCGGCCCCAACGCCCACACCGGCGACCGCTTGCGCCTCTCAATTGGCCGTCTCACCGCCGGGCAGGGTCCTTTCAAGAGCCTGGAAGACCTGAAGAAGCAGGCGCTGGACGCCCGCACCGAGGCCAGAGGGGCGGCTTAAGCCCCTGCCGTCTCGTCTTTCTCACCCCTCCGGCGTGGGCGTCGGCGGAGCGGGAACGATGGTGATCTGGACGGTGTAGGGCGTCGGGAAGTTGCCATCCTGCCGCACCAGCACCAGACGCAGCAGGTACGTGCCGGGCGGGAGCGCGTCGGCGTGCAGATATTCGAGCAGGCCGTTCTCCACGCTCTCGCTGTGCGTCTCCCCGATCGTCACCCAGTCATTCGGGGAGCCATCCACACGCATGATCTCCAGCTTGTAATACTGGAAGCGGACGGGATCAAAAACCGCCGTGCCGATGATCGGGATCACCCCGTACACCTCCTCTTCCGAACGCGGGGAGACGATCTCGTAGGTGGCTCCCGTCTCTGGATCGAAGCCCTCCGGCGGCCCCGCCACGCTCTCGATCAATTCCGGCGGGCAGGTGACGCCGGGGACGATCGGAACCCCGTTCCGGTAGGCCCAGTTACGCGCCCGGATCGCATCCACCGGGTCTTCAGGGGCAGCGATGAAAATCTGAAGGCTGACTGCCTCCGCGATCTCCGGCCTGATCTCCGACACTTCGCAGTAGGGCGGCGGGGCAGGGGACGGCGCGCCGGGGGGGAGATCGTCGGTCACCAGCGAGGCCAGAACGGTTTGCCGTTGCTCCTCGTCGAGCGGCAGGACGCTCAGCACCCACAGCCCCGGCTCGATCTCCAGACGGCTCGGCGGTAGCGGAACGTCTTCCGCCCCCTCCGGCGTCGGGATGGGGGAAGGAGTGGGGGTCGGGACATCGGTCGGCTTGGGACCCAGGCTCTCATCCCCCACCCGGAACCACTCCAGCCGTGTTCGTTCACAGCCCTGCTCGGCGGGCTGCGGATCACGCAGTGTCGAGAGGACACACACCGGGCGTTGCTCCAGTCCCCCCGGCGGCGTGAATCCGCTGCCCGGCGGCGGCAGACCGGGCCGCTCCAGCAGGGCGGCAAGCTCCGCGTCGCCATAGACGGCGGTCATGTAATCATGCCAGATGGGCGCGGCCCCCGTCAGCCCGGAGGTCCCTTCCGCCATCGGCGAGTTGTCCGTGTTGCCCGCCCAGACACCGACGACCAGATGCGGCGTGTAGCCAATCGTCCAGTTGTCCCGGAAGTCGTTCGTCGTGCCGGTCTTCGCCGCCGCCGGGAACTCCAGCCGGAGCGGCGAGTCGGCCCCCATGGCCGGAGTGCGAGCGTCGTTATCCGAGAGAATATCGCTGATCATAAAGGCGATTCGCGGGTCGAGGATCTGCTCACCCACGCCGCGCTCTGGGTCATTGGCTACATCGTAGAGCACGGTCCCCTCATTGTCCGTCACCCGGCTGATCAGATACGGCTGCACGTGACGCCCGCCGCTGGCAAAGGTGGCAAAGGCGGCGGTCAATTCGAGAGGAGTCACTTCCCCGCCGCCGAGCGTGAGCGAAAGCCCGTACCGCGCCGGATCGGTCCCCAGGCTCTCGATGCCCAGACGGCGGGCGAACTCAAGCAGATTCGCCACCCCGACCTCGCGTAGAAGCGTCACAGCCGGGATGTTGTAGGAGTTCGCCAGCGCGTCGCGCAGGCGTACCGGCCCGTGAAAGCGCCCGTCGTAGTTGACCGGCTCGTAATCATAGCCCGCCCCGATGCCGGTATCATAGGCCATCGGCACGTCCCACAGGATATCCGCCGCGCTCCACCCCTGCTCGAAGGCCAGAGCGTAAGTTAGCGGCTTCATCGCGCTGCCCGGCTGCTGGGGGGAGAGAATGATGTTGACGTTTCCGTCTATCGTCTCGTCGTTGTAATCCACGCTACCGACCATCGCCAGCACCTCCCCGGTGGCGGGATGGATGACGACCAGCGCGGCGTTGCTCAGGTTGAACTCGTCGCGCACCTCATTCACGCGCTCAACGACGATCTGCTCGGCCAGGTTCTGAAAGCCCATATCGAGCGTGGTGTATATCTCCAGCCCCCCGCGCCCGATCAGCGCCGGATCGAGCCCCGGCAGTTCGGAAAGCTGGCGGCGCACCTCGACGGTGAAATGCGGGGCCAGCAACGAAACATCCGGGCTGGCAAGGTCGGCTGATGAGAGCGGTGGCTCAGAGAAAGCGGCGTCGGCCTCCACCGGCGTGAGATAGCCATGCAGAACCATCAGGTCGAGTACCTGGCGCTGACGGGCCTTAGCGGCCTCAAAGTTGGTGTAGGGATCGTAGGCGGCGGGGGCCTGCACCAGTCCGGCCAGAAAGGCCGCCTCGCCGATCGTCAGCTCCGCCGCGGGCTTGTCGAAGTAGACGTTGGCCGCCCCTTCGATGCCGTAAGCCAGATTCCCGAAGTAAACCTCGTTCAGGTACAGTTCGAGAATCTGGTCTTTGGTGTACTGGCGGGTCATCACCCACGCCAGCGCCGCTTCCTTAAGTTTGCGCCGGAGCGTGATCTCGTTGCGTTCCTCATAGTCAAATACGATGTTGCGCACCAGTTGCTGGGTGATCGTGCTCCCGCCGGAGACAACCTCGCCCTCACGCAGCCACTCGAGCGCGGCGCGGGCAATCGAGGGCGGGTCAAAGCCGGGGTTCTGGTAGAAGGTGTCGTCCTCGGTGGCGATGATTGCCCAGCGCATGGCGAAGGGGATACGCTCAAGCGGAACCTCCGTGCGGCGGCCTTCCTCGAAGACCTCGTAGAGCAAAACGCCGTTGCGGTCGTAAATGCGCGTCGTCTCGAAGTCCTCGACGCCTTCCAGCGATTGCAGGGCCTCCATGTCCTCGGCCAGCTCCCCGGCCAGCGAGTTGTAGATCACCAGTCCGGTGACCAGCACAGCCCCCGTCAGGGCAGCGAGAGCCATCAGGCTGATCGTAATCACGGTCTTGAAGCATCCCCA
>DRKO01000237.1 GCA_011051745.1 Chloroflexota bacterium
CAGAGACCTGGCCGATCTGCATAGTGAAGATTACCTCCTGATCCTGGGCGAATACGACCGGGCCGATGATGTCCAGGACATCCAGGCGTTTATAGAATATCTGCTTGACTATTTACCCCCTCAATGCCACCTCCTGATTAGCAGCCGGACCATGCCCCGCCTTCCGTGGGTCGCGCTGGTTGCCAAACGTCAGGCGGTGGTGCTCAAAGACTCTCAGATGCTGACAGGCAGTTTCTACACGGGGGATTTAACCGAAAACCCTAATGTAGAGGTATTTGCCCTTGGGCCGGGCTACGTCATGGTGAACGGGCGACACGTCTCGACGTGGGAAGGGCACTTACCTAGACTCCTGTTCTTCTTCGCACTGGATCGCCCGATGGTCACACGGGCAGACATCTGTCAGGCTTTCTGGCCCGATCTGCCCATCGATCAGGCTGTGAACGTCTTTCACGTGACGAAGCGCCGATTGCACAAGGCGCTTGGCTTTGATGTCCTCGTGCACGAAGGCGGGCACTATCGCGTTAATCCGGCCCTTAACCTGAAATACGATGTGGTGGAGTTCGTGGATAGTCTTGTTGAGGCACGCAGCCGCCAGGGTGAGGACGCCAGCCCTTACTGGCAGCACGCCATTGATCTCTACCGGGGGGAGTACCTGCAGGGGCACGATGACGACTGGATCGTGACCCGCCGGGCGGACTTCCGCGAAGGGTATCTTGAGGCTCTTACAGAGCTGGGCCGCATCCGGCAGTCAGAGAGGCACTACGAAGCCGCTCTGGGCCTGTTCCTTCGGGCAGTCAGCGAAGCTCCCAACCGCGAAGACCTGCACCGCGAGGTGATCCGGCTCTACGGGTTGCTGGGCCGCCGGGGTGAGGCCGCCGAGCACTACCAGAAGCTGGAAGCCGATCTGAGGGAGCGGTACGGGATCGAGCCGTCCCCGGAGACGCGGGAGGTATATCAGGAGGCGGTAGGAGAGAGCTAAACGTCCCTTTCCGGGCGAGTACCGGGGCCTTCCCGCCGGGCGGAGAAGGCCCTTTTTAATTTCCCTCCGGGGATTGACAGCCGCTATTCAGGGATGCTAAGATGGGCTAGTGATCAGACAATTGATCCTGTTGTCAGACAACTGGATGGTGGAGTGCAACGAGCTATCTCACGAGTCGAGCAGGTCGCGGCGCGGCTTCGCTCGCTGATCGGCAACCAGTCTTTCGAGGAAGGCCGTCTCCCCTCAGAGCCGGAACTGGCCCGCCTGCTGGGGGCAAGCCGGAGCACCATTCGCCAGGCTCTGGCCGAGCTGGAAATGGGCGGGATCATCAGCCGCAAGCAGGGGGTCGGCACGTTTGTTAATCAGCGCGTGCTGAACATCCGCACCCGTCTTGAGGAGGTATGGGATTTCAGCGAGATGATCCGGCTATCGGGATATACAGCCGGAACGCGACACTGTGAGATGGACCTGATCCCTGTGCAGCCGGAAGTGGCTGGCAAGCTGGGCCTTGCGCCGGGAGACGAGGTGATCAGCACGGCAAACGTGTTCCTCGCGGACGATGTGCCTGTGATCTACTGCCTCGACATCATCCCCGCCGGGCTGGTGAGACGTGCTTACCGCGAGGAGGAACTCCACGGGCCGGTCTACACCTTTCTGGAAAAGCGCTGTGATCAGCGCGTAGAGTACAACATTACCGAAATATTGCCCGTCGTGGCGGACGCTCGTCTGGCGAAACTGCTGGAGTGTGAGGAGGGGGCTCCTTTGCATTACTTTGAAGAGGTCGGCTACAACGCCGATGACTTGCCGATCATCTATTCGGAAGAATACTACCGCCCTGAATATTTCTGCTTCAAGGTGGTACGCAAGATGACGAGTCGTCAGGGATAACCGACCCATAATGAACAAAAAGACACACCGCGTTATTTTCCAGCCGATGGGCGTGCGCGTAGACGTTGAGGAGGGCCTCACGCTGCGCGCCGCGGCGCGTCAGGCGGGCGTGGCGATTGATAGCATCTGTGGCGAACGGGCGACCTGCGGCAAATGCAAGGTTATCGTGCAACGCGGGGAATTTGCGAAGGAAAGGCTCTCCTCGCGCGACGAACATCTCTCCCCGCCCGATGAGGCCGAGCGGGCCTACTGGGAGAAGCGTAGCAGGGGAATCCTCGCACGCGGCGAAGACCCCGACGCCTATCGCCTTTCCTGCCAGGCCAGAGTGCAGGGTGACGTTGTCGTCATGGTTCCTGAGAGCAGCCGGGCGGTGCAGCAGGTCGTCCGCAAGGCGGCTACCGAGCGCGTGATAGAGGTGCGCCCCATTGCCCGCAAGCTCTACGTGGAGCTGGAGGAGGCAACGCTGGAGAATCCGCGCGGCGACTGGGAACGCCTCAAGGCTGCGCTGGCAGCCTCCGATCCCCTGACACGAGGCCCCCGGGATTTGCCTCTTGATGTTGACGCAATGGTGATTGACCTGCCCGCACTGCGGGCGTTGCAGCGTGCCGTTCGTGAGGGTCAATGGCGGCTGACGGTCACGGTGCGGGCCGGACGTGAGGTGATCCGCGTCGAGCCCGGCTTCTCCGAGCATCTGCTGGGGCTGGCGGTTGACATCGGGACGACAACGATCGTGGCCCACCTGTGCGACCTTCAAAACGGCGACCTGCTGGCGACCGAAGACATGATGAATCCGCAGGTCGGTTACGGCGAAGACATTATGTCCCGGATGTCATTCGCGGCGGAGCAGCCCGACGGGTTGGAGACGCTGCACAGCGCCGTGATCAGGGGGTTAAACCAGCTTGCCCGTCGGGTGGCGCGTCGGGCAGGGGTGAAGGCCAGCGAGATCGTCGAACTGGTCGTGGTGGGCAACACCGTTATGCACCATTTCTTTCTGGGGCTTGATACAAAGGCGCTGGGGCAGGCTCCCTATGTACCGGCCCTGCATGATGCGGTTGACGTTCGGGCCCGTGACGTGGGTCTCTCCGCCGTAAACGAGGGGGCGTATATCCACCTGCTGCCCATCACGGCTTCCTTTGTGGGGGCGGATAACATGGCCGTTCTGCTGGCCGAAGCCCCCCATGAGCAGGACGAGCATCTCCTGATCGTAGACGTGGGCACGAACGCCGAACTGGTGCTCGGCAACCGTGAGCGGCTGGTGTGCACCTCAACGCCAACCGGCCCGGCCTTTGAGGGAGCCCACGTTGAGTACGGGATGCGGGCCGCTGAGGGAGCAATCGAGCGGGTCGAGATCGATCCGGAAACGCTGGTCCCCCGCTTCAAGGTCATCGGAGCGGACAGGTGGTCAGAAGCGGGTGATCCGGAGGCCCCACGCGCTCGCGGCATCTGTGGATCGGGCATTATTGACGCCGTCTCCGAACTGTACCGCGTCGGCCTGCTGCGCCCTGATGGACGGTTTTCCGAAGAAGTCGCCTCCCCGAATCTGCGTCGGGGTGAGAGCGGACCTTTCTATGTGCTGGCGGAGGCGGAACAGACCACGCTGGGACGGCCTATCCCCATCACCCAGGACGATGTGCGGCAGATTCAACTGGCCAAAGCGCCCCTCTATGTGGCGGCCCGGTATCTGCTCAGGGCTTTTGGGCTGGAGCGCCCCGACCGGATTCTGCTGGCCGGGGGTTTTGGCAGCCACATTGACCCCGTCAAGGCGATGTTGATCGGGATGATCCCGGATTGCCCGCTTGACAGAGTGTACGCGGTCGGCAATTCAGCCGGTGACGGGGCACGGATCGCCCTGCTGAATCGGGACAAACGCCGCGAGGCAGTGGAACTGCTGAACCGCATCGAGCGCATCGAGTTACCGGCCCAGCCCGGCTTTCAGGATCAGTTCATGCTGGCCCTGCACCTGCCGCACATGGTAGACCCCTATCCCAATCTCGAAGGGGTGGCCCCGCCCCGCACGGTGGCTTCAGTAGTCGAACGGCTTTTCGGCGATGAGGTCCCCCGCATCGAAGACAGTGGGGCCCCGGACCCCGTTAGAAAGGACTGAGTATGGCGAACGAACAGGAGCATCTGGAGCGGATCAAGCAGACCATCATTGACGGCGATAATCAGGCGTCGGTGGACGCCGTAAAGGAAGCCCTGGCTGCCGGTGTAGACCCCCTGCCCATTCTGAACGAGGGCCTGATGGTTGGGGCCGATATAGTGGGCAAGAAGTTCGAGAGCGGGGAATATTTCCTGCCCCAGTTGATGCTGGCCGGGCGTGCCCTGAAAGCCGCCATGTCGGTGGTTGAGCCTGTCCTGAAGGAGAAGTACGTCGGCGATGAAGCAGTGGAGAGAGATACCGGCATCGTGGTGATAGCGACCGTCCAGACGGACATCCACGATATCGGCAAGAACATTGTGGCTTCCATGCTGACGGCGTCCGGTTTCGAGGTGCACGACCTGGGTGTGGACGTGCCCATTAAGGACATTATCGCCAGAGCCAGAGACGTTAAGGCCAACATCATCGGCTGCTCGGCGCTCCTGACAACCTCGATGCCCTTCATGCGCGATCTGATCAATCTGCTGGAAGCTATGGGAGAACGGGAGCACTTTAAGGTGATGGTCGGCGGCGCTTCTGTGACGCCCGAATTCGCGGAGAGAATCGGGGCGGACGGCACCGCTCCGAACGCCATTCAAGCCGTCAAACTCGCAAAGCGGCTTATCCGGGAACAACGCGAAGCACAAGGAGCAGGCTGATGCTGTTAAGCTACCACGATATTATGGACCGCGCTCTCAGCGGCCCTTATCTTAACGAGGAGGAGTGGGACCTCCAGAAGATCGCCATGACGACCGCCCGGCTTGTCGAGAAGTACAAGCTGACATGGGATCCCGGCGTCATCGTGCCTGACGATCCCGGTCTTGTGGACGCCGTTTTTGAGGCTGGCCTTGAGCTGGCTAAAGAGGTGGGGGTGTATTCCCGCTCGACGGAGCGCATCGTCGAGTTTGAGCCGGGCGAACTGGAAGAGGGGATGCGCCTCATGCCACAGACCCTCGTCATGGGCGAGGGAAAAGACGCCCGGACACTGTATGCCCGCAAGATCATGGATGACCGCCTGCCGCTGGTGTGGGCAGGCAGTCCGGGCACACCTTTCCCTGAGGAGTTGTTCCTCCCCAGCGTGCTGAGCTGGGCACAGGAGCCTATCGTGGACATGGTCACGTGTGGCACGCTGATGCACGTGGATGGGCGCGAAATCCGAACCGCCGATCCCATCGAGATCATCGCCACACGGCGCGAATTGCAGTATATGCGGCAGGCACTCCGGCGGGTGGGACGCCCCGGCATGGGGATGCTGGCAGCGCAGAGCAGCGTCTCAGAACTGGGCGATCTGGCCGTCGCCCATCCTGACTACCTGCGGCCCTGCGATTCGCACCTCGTCCCCATGCTGAACGAGTTGAAGCTCGATCACCGGAACATCGCGCGGGCGGTGAACTCCATCGAGTACGGGATGCGGAACGCCTCGTTGCCCTGCGTCATCGTCGGCGGGCTGGGCGGCGATGCTCCCGGCTCTGCCGTGGTGAACGTCGCCTCGTTCATCGTCTCCTCGCTTGCCTTCCTGGCGGACTACCACCTCTGTCACCCCATCCACGTGCGCCACATTGCAACCAGCACGCGTAGCGTGATGTGGGTTGAGAGCGTCGTTGAGCAGGCCTTTGCCCGTAACGCTCCCTGCATCATTGTGTCCGACATTTATCCCAAGAGCGGCGCGCTCACCCGTGAACTGCTGTATGAGACCGCTGCCAACGCCATCGCTATCACCGTCAGCGGTGGACATCTGGAAGGGTGCGGCTCGGCTGATGGCAACCTTCCCAATGCAACGGGCCTGGAAGCCCGTCTGATGGGCGAGGTGGGTCACGCCGTTGCCCGGCAGGGCATGACGCTCCAGGAAGCGAACGCCCTGATCCTGAAGCTGCTTGAGAAGTACGAACACGTTTTTGACCTGCCGGAGGGAAATCCCGGCGTGCGCTTCGATCAGGCTTATGACATGAAGACCCTCAGGCCGATTCCCGAATGGCGGCAGATGTACGAAGAGGTCAAGGCTGAGCTGAAAGAAATGGGCTTAGAAGCGTTGGGGTAGGTTCGGTGTTAGAAAAGATAGCACCGAAGCTCTGCCGGGGCATAGAGCATACCTGAAAAGGAGGTAAAGTATGGCGCTCTACGCAGTGGTCAACGTGGTGATCGTCGTTGTGCTGGGGCTTATCGCGAAGGCGATAGGCAAACCGGAAGAGGGGGCCGGAGGCTGGAACTTCCAGTACTCCACCCGTGACATCGTCATTGTCGCCGTTATTGCTGCGATCGCTGGTGTGGTAAACACCGGAACGGGGAACCTCTGGTATCTGGCAAACTCATCGCTCGGCCCGCTGGGCGGTGCGCTGTTGCAGGGTGCCTTCATGTGGGCTTATGTGCTGGCTATGTGGCTGGTTCGTAAGCCCGGCGCGGCGCTGGCCGTAGGCGTCATCGAGACGGCGGTTGAAATCCTGCTGGGGAACGCCGCCGGTGTCGGCACGCTCGGCTGGGGCATCAGCCAGGGCATCGCCGTTGAGGTCGTGATGGCGCTGGTCAACTACGGCAAGTTCAACCTCTGGACAGCCATCATGGCCGGAGCGGCGGCCTCTCAGTTCGGGACGCTGTGGACGGCTATCCTGTTCGGGTGGGATCCGGCCTACGCCCGCGACGTGTGGATCGCCGTACCCATCAACCTGATTTCCGGGGCCATCCTGAGCGGTGTGATCGGGTTCCTGTTAGCGAAAGCCATCGCACGAACCGGGCTTGTGCGTGCAGCCGCATGAAGTGACTCCTTTAACTGGCCGGGTGGCAGGCAGACTGCCGCCCGGTCACCCTGTTCAACCCTGAAGAGATAATGAGCTCAAATACAAACCACCAGGCTAGCGAGGTCGAGAACGACGTGCTGGTTGACGTTCAGCACGTCACCTATACCCACTGGAACCAGACCGAGCCGACGCTGCATGATGTCTCCCTCCAGATCCGGCAGGGGACGCTGAACGTGCTGGTTGGCCCCAGCGGATCGGGCAAATCCACCCTCTGTGACCTGTTTAACGGCGTCATCCCCCATCTGTATGGCGGCAAGCTGGAGGGCGACATCCGGGTGGGCGGCGTAAACACCCGTGAGGTGGAAGTCAAGCATCTGGCCCTGAAGGTAGGGAAGGTTTTTCAGGACCCGGAGATCATGTTCGCCACGCTCTATGTGGAGGACGAGATCGCCTTCGGGCCGGAGAACCTCCGCTTTGATGTAGAGACCATCCGCCAGACGGTTGAGGAACTGCTGGAACTGACCGATCTCAAGCCCTACCGGCATAATCTGGTCTGGAACCTCTCCGGTGGGCAGGTGCAGAAACTCGGTCTGGCGTCTGTGCTTGCCATGCGCCCTCAGATGATCGTTCTGGACGAGCCAACCTCCAATCTGGACCCCGCCGCCACACGCAGCGTCCACGATCTGGTGCTCTCCCTGCGGGACGAGGGGATCACCGTGCTTCTCGTCACGCGGGAGCTGGACGAGTTCCTCGCTGAAGCCGATCAGCTTCTCGTACTGGCGGATGGACGGCTACTGGCCGCTGGCCCCCCGCGTGACGTATTGCGCGAGCACGGCGAGTACATGCTCGATTCGCTCGGCGTCTGGCTGCCGGAGACCAGCGAGATCGGGATCGAGCTGCGGCGGGCCGGTCTGTTGCAGGGCGACGAGATGCCGATCACCGTCGAAGAGACGCTGAGCGTGCTTTCGCAGCTACGGATAGAGATTCCAGAAGGAGCGTCCACCCATCGGGTATCATCCGCCCCACCGGCAGAGGTCGTGATCTCGGCTAGAGACCTGCACTATACCTACCCCGGCGGCGTTGAGGCCCTGAAAGGCATCTCGCTGGATATCCGGTCCGATGAGTGGCTGATGATCGTTGGTCGCAACGGGGCCGGGAAAAGCACGCTGGCCCGCCTGCTGGTCGGTCTCCAGAAACCCCGGAAGGGGCAGCTAACCCTCTTTGGCCGGGATGCCTCCCGGTGGAAGGTTCAGCAACTGGCGAACAACATTGCCCTGGTTTTCCAGAATCCGGAGCACCAGTTCCTGACGGACAAGGTGGCCGACGAGATCGGCTACAGTCTGCTGGCGCAGGGCGTCTCAGACCCTGCCGAGATCAGGCGCCGCACCGACGAGATGCTGGCGCTGCTCGATCTGGAAGCTGTGGCAGACACCCATCCTTTCGCGCTGAGTGCGGGCCTGAAGCGGCGGCTTGGCGTGGCGACGATGCTGGTCGGCGAGCCGGAGGTGTTGCTCGTGGATGAGCCCACCTACGGGCAGGACAGAGAGATGACCCACACGCTGATGGCGCTCATGCAGAATATCCGCGAGCGGGGGATCGCGGTCGTGATGATCACCCATGATATGCGGCTGGTACAGGAGTACGCCGAGCGCGTTGTCGTCATGAGCGAGGGGCGCATTCTCTATGATGGGAGTTCTGCCGGTCTCTTTGAGCAGGAAGAGGTGCTGGCACAGGCCAACCTGCGGCGGACGGTGCTTCACGATCTGGTGCGTGCGATGCGCGAACAGGGCTATCCCTTCCCCTCGGATATCCGAAGCACATCAGACCTGGTCGAGCTTCTCAAGATCGGGCATGTAACGGAGTAGAGCATGGCAGAAGGTGAGCACAGCTTACGGTACATCGAGCGGGACTCAATCATGCACCGCCTCTACCCCCTGACCAAGCTGGCCTGGGTGTTTGTGGTGGCGATTGGCCTTTTCCTGTACAGAGAGCCGGTATCAGGGGCCGTGATGCTGGGGGTGGTTCTTCTGGTGGCGGTTGTCGTTGCCCGTGTGCCGCTTAGAGACGTCCTCAGCAGTTCGCAGTTGATCTTCGGGCTTGGAATCCTGTTGATGATCTTCCACTTCTTCGCCGACCCCGGCGAACCGGTCTATCGTGTGGGGCCGCTGACCATCACCGACGGAGGCCTGCACGAAGGGCCGATCTTCTTCTTTCGTCTTTCGGTGGTCGTGCTCGCCAGCTTTGTGCTGATCTGGACAACAGATATCCGCGACTTGATGGTGTCGTTGACTCAGGCGGGCATCCCCTACCGGTATGCGTTCGCTGTCTTCCTTGCGTTGCGCTTCCTGCCGCTCGTTCAGCGGGAGGTTGACGCCGTTCGTGCCGCCCACGCCATACGTGGCCGCGCTTCGCGCTCCGGGCTGGTGCATCGCTTCAAGCTGTGGCAGCGTTACATGTTCACGGTGTTGATCAACGGCCTGCGCAAGGCGGAGGCGACGGCCACTGCCATTGAGTGCCGGGGCTTCGGCGCGTATCCTGAGCGCACCTACGTGAAAACAGTCGAGTTTAAACCGGCCAGCCTGATCCTCGTTCTGATTTTCGTGCTGTTGCAGGCCGGCCTGATCTACGCCGAGCGTGCGCTCTGAAATCGGCAACCCTTCGGGGCGGGAGGTCATGCCTTCCCTCCCTTTAGACGGTTCAGCGTCTCCGCTAATCCCTGCTCCAGACTGAAGCGCGGCCTGTAGCCGAGTTCAGCCCTCGCGCGGGACATGTCGAGGTGCAGGTCACAGGTTAGCAGCTTCAGCCCGACGGGCGACAGCACCCCCGCTGCGCCGGGGAACAGGGGGCCTATCAGCCGCCTGAGAAATGGCGCGGCGCGCTTTACCATGCCCGACGGAACGGAAACGATGCGCGGCCCCCGACCGGTCACCTTCCGGTATGCGTCCATCAGGGCGCGGAGGGAGGTCGGCTCCTCCGGTCCGGCGTTGTACACCTTCCCGACTGCGACCTCAGCCTGGCTGGCTTCCCACATCAGCGTGACGACATCTTCCACGTAGATCATGTCAAGCAGGCGCGTTCCCCCGTCAATCAGCGGCAGGAGGGGCAGGCGGGCCAGCCGCAGCATGGCAGGCAGAAAATACCGGTCGCGCGGGCCGTAGATCACGCCGGGCCGGATGATTGTGCCGTTCAACCCTCTGGCCTGATATGCCCGTACCAGTTCCTCCGCCTCCAGCTTGGAGCGTCCATACGCGCTCACGGGCCGCAGGGGGGCATCTTCGCCGGTTGGCACATCCGCCTCGATATCATATACACTATTTGAGCTGGTGTAGATAAAACGCCTGACTCCGGCCTCCAGGCTGGCGGCGAGCAGGGAGGCGGTGAAATCCACGTTGACCGTCCGGTAGAGGGGGGAACGTCCCTCTGTGTCAAAAGGTGCGTCAGGGGAAAGGTATCCGGCAGTGTGGAAAACCAGGTCTGCGCCCGCCACCGCGCGGCGGATGGCCTCCTCTGTGTCGGCATCGCCGAATACAATCTCGACGGAGCGACCTTTCAGGCGGCTGATGTCGCTGACAGGCCGCACGTAAGCCCTGACCGTGAGGCCAGGGGCGAGTAGCCTGTCAACCAGATGGCTACCCAGCATACCGGTGGCTCCCGTGACCAGAGCGCGGGTCATGGCTGGCCGATCTCCATCCTCATGTGTCCTTTTCGTCTGGAGAGTTCATGAATCGTGAAGTAAGCCCGGATCGCCCGGATGCTTCCCCACCCTCCGGGGGAACGTACCGGGTATCGCTCATTCTCTTTGCCCTCGTTCTCGGCTTTTATCTCTATACCCTCCAGCCCTCCCTTTCGTGGGGAGATGGGACTCGCCTTCAGCGCGAGGTTATCACAGGCGAGTCGTTTATCCTGGCCGAGCTGGTGGATGTCCAGTTTGCCCCTGACCCGTTCCCCTTCGCGAAGCTGGGGGTGGCCGCCTGGGATCATCCGCTCTACGTGATTCTGGGGCATAGCCTCGTCAG
>DRKO01000238.1 GCA_011051745.1 Chloroflexota bacterium
ATTCATGTACATACCTTTCTGGCGTGCCGGTGGCTGGGAGGAGATCACCTATCGGACGCAGATTTATCTGGCCCCTCTGAGCAGCGGCCCTGTCCAACTGGGCGTGTTCCTGTTCGAGAACGGTGGGAAGCCCTGGGCTGGAAAGACGTTCGAGATGGAGATTGACCAGATCGTCAAGAAGGTGACGACCGATCGCAACGGGATGCTCAGCGTGGACCTCGGCCCCAACCAGATCGTGCGTATCCAGATCAATGTGCTGGATCACGAGTACGGGACGGGCGAAGTTCATCTGCTCTCCAGCACCGAGCCGCAGGTCCCCATCCTGGCGCGGGGCGAGCTGGAGATCTTCGCCGAGGAGATGACCGGCTTTGAGATGAGCGTCTCCGAGATCACGATCACGGGCTGCCGCCCGGTGATCCTCGAACCGGCCCGCTAGGAATATCCTCCTCCGCTGAGGAGTTCCGCAGCGTGCCCCCGTGTGCCGGGCGGTTGATAGAGAAAAGAAACGTCGGGGCGGTTTACGGCAGCTTCTGCAATACATATAATAAGCACAGGGCATACGAGACAGGCCCCGAATGTGAGAGAACCCTCACACCGCGTTTCCGGCAAGGCACACCTTTGTGGAGCGTAGACTCATGGCTGACACAATCGGGACGGGCACAGCCGCCTCTCTGTCAGAGGAACTGGACTATGTTCGCCGCTTGACCGCAGACCTCCGCGATGTGCTCAAACAACAGCGCGAGATACTTCGCGCCAGGGGCTTCCGCCTTCCCCCCGGCACAACGACAACCCTCAACGACATCATCCGCCGGGTGGAGGCTGCCTCGAAGCGGCTGGAAGTGCTCGAACATGAGCTTGACCAGTACCGGGCGCTGGCCGACATCGCCGCCCTGATCAACTCGTCCCTCGACCTGACTCATGTGCTCAATCAGGCGATGGATACGATCATCAAGTTGACGGGGGCGGAGCGGGGCTACCTGATGCTGCGCGATGAAGAAACGGGTGAGATGGAGTTTCGCATTGCGCGGAACGTGGACCGCAAGACGATAGACAGCTCCGAGTTCGAGGTCAGCCGGAGCGTCGTCCAGCGCGTCGCGGAGAGCGGCGAGCCGATCCTGACGACCAACGCTCAGGAGGACACCCGTTTTCAACATGCCGAGAGCGTCGTCAGCTACAGTCTGCGCTCGATCCTGTGTGTGCCGCTGACCGTCCGGGGCGAGGTCACGGGCGTGGTATACACCGATAACAAGATTCAGGCCGGGCTTTTCACCGAGCAAACGCGCGACCTGCTGATGGCCTTCGCCAATCAGGCCGCCGTTGCAATCGAGAACGCTCGCCTGTTCGCCCGCATCACCTCCACGCTGGAGGCGATCAGCGAGATGAAGAACCTGCAGGACAACATCTTCGCCTCCATTGCTTCCGGCGTGATCACGACAGACACCGAAGAGCGTATCACGCTCATCAACCGGCGTGCCCAGCAAATCCTGAACCTCATGGAGAAGAATCTGGTCGGTGCGAACCTGCGGGATGTGCTCCCCACACTCGATGCCCGCTTTGACCGCGTGATCGAGGAGGTCAAACAGGCCGATCAACGCCTGACCGGCATCGAGTTCGAGGCGGACCTGCCCGCCCGGGGACACGTCAACCTGAGCATGAACTTCAGCCCCCTTAAAGATGCGCATGAGCAGACTCAGGGCGTCGCAATCGTGCTGGACGATCTGACCGAGATCAAGCGCCGCGAGGCGCAGATCGCGGGGGTGCGCCGTTATCTGCCCGCCGAAGTGGTGGACGGGATCAGGAGCGCGGCTGAGTTAAAGCTCGGCGGCACACGTCAGGTGATCACGATTCTGTTCGCCGACATCCGGGGGTTCTCCACCTTCAGCGAGAAGATCGAGCCGGAGCGTCTGGTTGAGATCATCAACACCTACATGACGATCGCCTCCGATGCGATCCACCTGCAGCAGGGCGTCATTGATAAGTTCATGGGGGATGCGGTGATGGCCCTCTACAATACGCCTCTGCGCCCTCAGGAGGATCACGCGCTCCGCGCCGTGCGCTCCGCCGCCGCCATGATAGCCGACATGCGGGCCTATCACGAGATCGTGAGCGAGGAAGACCGTCTGGAATTCGGGATCGGCATCCACACCGGCGAGGCGGTCGTCGGCAACGTCGGCAGCCCGGAACGTCTCGACTACACCGCGATGGGTGACAGCGTCAACCTCGCCAAGCGTCTTCAGGAGGTCGCCCTGCCGTCGCAGATTCTCCTGAGCGAGGAGACCTACCAGCTGGTGGCCGATCACGTCGAAGTGCGGGAGCTTGAGCCGATTCAGGTTAAGGGGCGCAGCCAGTATACCAGGGTGTTTGAACTGGTGAGCGTCCACTGAAGACGACCGACTGAAGCAGCAGCCCCGCCCATCCTCTCCAGAATGGGCGGGGCTTTTTCGTCCGGCAGGGACGCTACCGCCCCGTCCGCATGTCGTGAATTTCGATGAAGCGGTAAGGGTTCTGGGGGACGTCGTTCTCGCGGATTTCGAAGTGCAGGTGAATGCCGGTTGTGTTGCCCGTCATCCCCATCTGCGCGATGTACTGCCCTCTGGAGACCTGATCCCCGCAGTCCACAAAGCGGGCCGAGAGGTGAGCGTAATACGTCGTCCAGCCATCCCCGTGATCAATGATGATCAACTCACCGTAGCCGTCGCGATGCCAGCCAGCGAAGACCACCACGCCCGTTTCGGCGGCGTAAATCGGTGTGCCGGGGTCGGCGGCCAGATCAACGCCGGGATGCCAGGGTTCAAAGCCGTTGGTGACGCGGTAGGGGGTATTCCCCAGCGGGTTGATCCAGTTCCCCAGCCCGCCGGTCCCGCTGTAGCGTTCCCGGCATGCGCCGGGGTGGTATGTCCCTTCCGGGCTGGCTCCGCCGCTCTCCGTGCCCGTGCGGATGGGGGACTGCCACGAGATGTAGTCCCGTCGTCCGCCGGGCACGACGATACGCATTCCGGCGGGCGGCACGTAGGAACTGTCATATTCGGCCAGATCGTTGTATTCCGAGTACAGAATATCGCCGGGCGTGACGCCATACTGAGCGGCGATCTCGGCGATGCTCTGTAGACCATCCGAGAGGTGATACACGCCGTCTACCGGCAGGATGTAAAGCTCCACCCCGACGTGGAGCAGATGGACGTTGTCCTGTAGAGTCTCGGTGTTGGCCCAGAAGATCGTGTTCGGGTCGAGGCCGAAACGCTCGGCGATCAGGAACAGCGCATCGCCGGGCTGGACGGTGTACTTCAAAACGTGCTGGCGGGGGGTGACCGGGAAGCCGTCAGGGGCCAGTTCAACGCTGCCGTCGTTGCCGGTGAACAACAGATTCCCGCTGGCGTCTCCCTGTGGATTACTGTCGCCTGTTGCGCTGTCGGGCAGGGGGGTGGGGGGCGGGGTCGGGCGGGTGGCGGCGGCGAGATCGGCCCTCAGGTCTTCGAGGATGTCTTGTCCGGTGGCGAAGCGGACGACATCATCGCCCCAGCGGAAACCCGCGAAGATAAGCCCGGCTATGATCAGGCCCCAGATGAACAATCGGGGCAGGGGCGAGCGGCGCCTGTAGCTCATGTTATCCTTGTTTACGCAAATCGAACGGTACGTTGCCTTCGCGCGGGTATGATAGCGCCCTCCTGAGAGGGCGTCAAACGTGATGATGCCCCACTTCTTACTGTGGGGCATCATCTCGGCCCTGGGGGTTCGTCGCTTATCGGGCGTCCATTGCGAGGCGGAAGCCGATCAACGGCACGCTGGCCTGTGGGTTCGCCGTGCGACGGTAGGTGGAATGCATCTCACGGCGCGGGCTTTCATACGCGCCACCGCGCAGTATCCGCGCTCCGGCGGCCTCCAGGTCTTCGCGGCCATCATCGGGGCGGTAGGGATAGCTCAGCGCCAGGCTGCTGCACCACTCCCACACGTTGCCCCCCATGTCATAGAGGCCCTCCGGAGTCTTATCCTGCGGGAAGATGCCGACCGCTGTGGTCTGCCCGATCCCTGCGTCGCGTGCGTTGGCCGTTCCGGGGCTGGCCTGTGAGCCGAAAGGATAGCGGCGCTGCTCTGTCCCCGCCGCCGCAAATTCCCACTCGGCCTCGGTCGGCAGACGGTAGGGCTTACGTGTGCGGGCGGCCAGCCAGTTTGCGAAAGCCACCGCCTCATGCCACGTGATCCTGACGACCGGACGGTTGTCAATGCCCCACAGAGGATCGTCTATCAGGCCGCGCAGGTGGCGGGTCTGTGTGCGCCATTCCCAGCCCGCCTCGGTCCAGAACCTCCTTTTCTGGTAGCCGCCGTCGCTGGCAAAGAGCCTGAACTGGGCGTTTGTCACCGGATAGCGGGCCAGATAGAACGGCCTGATGGTGACGCGGTGGGCCTCCTTTCCCTCCCCCATGCGGAATGTGCCGCCCTCCAGCCGGACCATCTCCGGCGCTCTGGCAACGCCGGGGCGCGGATCGCCCAGCAGCCCCAGAATGTCGGCGGCCTGAGCCCGCTCGCGGGGTGTCAGGCGTCCTTCCCGGACGAGGAGGGTAAGCTGGTCTATCACCCGGGGGACGACGTCCTTCCCCAGGTACTCGTCTCCCTCCGCCGCTTTACGCCCCACGATGTGGAGCATCTCGGCGGCCCACCAGACCGCCCGCCAGCCCGCATCGCTGGTGGGTAAGGCCGGTTTGCAGAGCGCGTTAATTGCCCCAAGCGGGAGGTTGATGTTCCCTTGGTTGAAAACCAGATGGCCGATTGCCAGCAGCAGAACCTCATGCCAGATGTCGCCCTCAGCGGTCAGCTCGGCGATCAGGCGGGCGAAGTCCCGGCTGGAGACGATGTGTTGCCCGGCGAGGAATTCCTGAAACCCCCGGTGCGGGAAGGAATACATCCGCTCGTCGTTCTGGCCTTCTCCGCGCCCGACCAGTAACCCTGCCTCTTCTTCAACATACTGGCAGAAACGCTGGGCCTTCTCCCAGTCATTATCCAGATAGCGGCGCAGGATTCCCACAACTTCGGTTTCAGAGATGTAGGCCGTCCCCGACCATTCCCCCTGAGAGCGGTGAGCGTGGAACGCCACCTCGCACAGGCCGCTGAGCAACCATTTTTCTCTGGCCCCCAGTTCGTTAAGGATGCTGATCCGCCGACCGGTCAGGCTGGAGAATCGGGGTTCGCGCCACTTCCACAGCAACAGATCAATGCATTCGTCGTACAGCCGGGCCCGCTCGTGCGGCAACGTCCCCTGATAGGTGTGAACAACCGCCATGACGGTCAGAAGCATGGGGTTCTGGGCTAAATCCAGGAGTTCGTTTGTCGCGGCGGCGATCAGTCTCCGGGCCTGCTCGCTGGCCCAGCGCTGATCGCCGTACCCCTGATGCAGCAGCGTGCTGTACCATCTCCTGACAAAGACGGTGACCGCCTCCTCGCTCAGCGGAGCGAGGCGAACTTCCTTAAAGCTGGAGAGCTTCCACTTCGGGTTGGTGTATGAGATCACCCGGCAGGTTGCGATGTACCGGTTTCCTGTGTGGGTGTCGGCAAAGTCTGTGATCGACTCGCAGATCAGGCTGCGCTGTGTGTGGTCGGGGACTTCGTCCAGCCCGTCCAGCATGACGAGGCAATTCCCGTTCCTCAGCTCCTTCAGCATCTTTGAACTGAAATCCCCCAGACCGTGCTTGGTGAGCTGGGTTGTGATGTGCGTCCACAGCAGATCGGCGCTCCCCTTGCGCGTCCCCTTGGGGATGTCGTGGGCGAACTCACGCAGATCAACACGGATGGGCAGGAGGCGGCCATACTTCCACCTGGCCCCCCGCTGCTTCTCCGTGCGGGGGACGTTCAGGTGTTCCAGGATATTGCGCTCTGGATGAAGGCGGGCGTGGGCGAGGATCAGCGTGAGGTAGTTGAGAAAGGTCGTTTTGCCCGATCCGGGGTCGCCCAGAATCATCAGGCGCTTCTGGCGGATGGCGGCGCTCAGAACCGGCACAGGGGCCAGATTTCGCGGGTCTCTGGCGGTGCGCTTTGTCGATTCGGTGCGCATGATGTCGAGCGGCACGTAGATCGACTCAAGGCGGACCTCATGAGCGGGCTCGTCCGGCCCGCCGGTGCGGCCCCCCAGTTGCCCCAGCGGAATGCGATTTGAGGTGATGCTCAGGCGGCTCAGATAGATGCGCTCCAGGTTGTTCTGGGTCGCCGATTCGCGGAAGGAAGGCGTTTCTCTGGCGTTCGGCAGTATAAGCTGCTCCACGTGGTGGATGTGCGTGCCGCCGGGCTCGATCTGGTTGTTGGTGATGTCTCCCCCCGCGATCTGGCCGGAGGCGACGACTCCCTCGCCGACAACCGAACCCGACGAGATTTCCCCGCCCAGCACGTGGATCTGGTCTCCACCCGGCGGCGCGGTCTCTGCCACTTCCTGACTCCGGGGGCGGGCTTCCTCCCCCAGCGCCTCCCTGACCGCGTCGAGCGCCTTCCGCAGCTTCTGATGTTGGGCTGGATTGTTCCGGATGGCGGCCTGTGAGAGCAGGTCTTCCAGTTGCTGGCGGAGCATCCGCAGCTTTTCGATGGGGGTGGCCTCCGGGCCTCTGGCTGAACGCTTCTTCCTGCCGGGCCGGGAGCCTTTTCCTGAGTTGTAGAGAACAGGTAGATTCGCCATCATGTCTTCCCTTCTTTGCTTTACCACCATCTTGCCTTTACAATGAGTACACCGCCGAAGCAAAGGAGTTTTTAATGGATAACAAACCGGATACCAACCACGCCGAGCGAAAAAGAGAAACCACCGATAAACCTGCTACGGTCGGCGGAGACTATATCGTGATCTCCGGAAGCGTCGGCCCTGCGGCAGTTGTCGGGCGCGGGACTCTTCAGGCCAACCACATCGCCGGAGGCGACCTGACGGTTAACGGGACGACCATCACCGAGAGCGAGCGTCAGTTCGCCGATCTGCTGGCCGAGCTAAAGGAGCTTCTCATCCGGGCCAGAGAGTCCGGGGAACTCAGTGACTCCATCGCCGAGCAGGCCATCTCCAATCTGGACTCCGCCGCCGAGCTTGTCGAGAAGGAGAAGAAGCCGCCCAAGAGCAAGCTGCTTGAGAAGCTCTCGACCGCCGCCGACGTGCTGGAAAAGGCCATTGATGTTCTCACCCCGGATCAGGGTCCGGCCAAGTACCTGTTACAGGCCCTTCCGATTCTGGCGATGCTCATTCAACTGGCGACTCGCCTGTTCTGAAACAGCTCCGGCGAGCATCTTCGGAGCCGTTCCCACCGGCGGCTTCTGGCCGGGGCGTGCCCCTCAGAATTCCTGCCGCGCCCCGTCCAGCCGGGCAGGCAGGCGCAGCGGGGTGGGACGTGCCCGTGCCACCAGCCAGCTCAGCGCCATAAAAAGCTCGTTCTGAGTCTCCGTCCCTGCCTCCCAGGAGGCACGGGGCGTTAACTGCCTCAGCAGATTTTCAACTTCGTGGGCCAGGTCAATCAGTTCCTGACTGCGGAAAGGCGGATCAGGCACGTTGCGGACTATACGCCCCACCGCGACGGCTGCCGCACAGCGCACCGGCAACGGGCCTTCCCTTATCAGACTGACCAGCGCCCGCTTGACATCCTCCCAGACCTCTGTGGCGTGGGCCAGCCCGCGCAGGGCGGCGATCTGTACTTCCATCTTGCTGGAGGTAACGATCTGTTGCAGCAGGACGCGGGTCACCGTTCCGGCGTTTTCCTGCTCATACCCCAGCGTCTCAAGCGCCAGCGCCTGCAATCCCACCGGTATGGAGGTCGGCGCGGCGGAGCCGACCGGCTGGGCGACTGCCAGATCTATCAGACGGAAGACAAGGTCTGTGTTCAGAGGCCTGTGCGCCCACAGGCACTTCTGGATGGCCTCTCCCAGCGTCTCCCAGTGATCGGGCAGGGCGCTTACGAGGGCCGAGAGCGCCTCGTCGGGCAGACCTCTGAGCGAGGAGAGCGCACGCACCGCCCTGGCCCTGATCGTCTGTTCCCCTGCCGCCACCAGCGAGATCAGATACTCAATGATCTCCGGGCCGGGGTCGTTCAGGGCTGCGATTGTGTCCAGCGTTGCCTCGCGTACGATCATCTCGCCGTCGCTGAGCAGGGTCATCAACGCCTGACGCACATCGGGGGCCGGATTGGGAAAGTGCCTGAACGCACGGGCCACCGCCCGACGGACGGCGTAGTCCGGGTCGCTGACCGTGTGATGGCTCAGCATGTGGATCACGCGGTCATCCTCCTGCCCTTTGGTCGCCAGCGGCTCGACGGCTGCAGCCCTTACCACGCTGGCGGGATCGTCCAGACACTCGATCAGCGCATCGAGCACTTCCCGCGAGCGGTTGCGGCAGGCCCCCAGGGCCAGCACAGCCGCATGACGGATCGGAACCTCCGGGTCTCCCGTCCAGCGTATGATCTGCCTGACCACCTCACGGGGTAGTTCGATCGGGCGGTGGAGCACCCGCAGCGCCGCAAGGCGCGTCTCCGCGTCTCCGTCCATTCCAGCCCGGCAGACCGTCAGGAGCGCGTCATCGGGCAGGGTGGCGACGCCGGACAGGGCTTCAACGGCTGCCTGCCGGATGCTGGGGTTGGGGTCGTTGATGAGGCCCAGGAGCTCGCCGATGATGAGCGGCGGCAGGGAGCCCATCAGGCGAAGGTTCCGCAGACTGAGACGCCGACGAGTCGGGTCGTTGCTCTGCAACATCTCAATCCAGAGGCCCAGTGCCTGCTGAGGCACGGGCGCGGCCTCTTCCAGCGTTCGCTGTGCCACGCTGCTCACCCGCTCATCTCCGTCGCTGACCAGACGGAGCAGTAGCATATAAGCCTCAAGCGAGAGGGGCCCCACGCGCCCCAGCGCCTCCGCCGTCGCCCGCCGCACCAGCGGTGGGGCGTCCTCGGCGTGCCTGACCAGAGCGTCCCGCCCCTCGCTCAGGTGGGAAGCCCAGAAGGTCATGGCATCGGCGGCGTAGGCCCGTTTATGCTCATGAGGGCTGGCGAGATGACGCAGGGTGATCTGCAACGCCCGGTGGCTGGCCGACGTGCCGTCCAGATTCATCAGGTGACGCCGCGCTGCGTCAAAAATCAGGTTGAAGCGTCCGGCGCTGTCCCGCTCGCCGTCAACCCAGAGCCCGACCAGCTCCCTGACGATCCGCTCTGAAACCTCTGGACGAACCTCTATGCCCTCGCCCAGAAGTCTGGCCGCGAAGAACAGGTCCCGCCTCAGGGTGTCCTCGAAGAGGCTGGGGGTGTACCGGAGCTGCTCGGCCCGCTCTCCCTGCGCCAGAATGGCCGTTTCGATCAGGTCGGAGGCGTTATCGCGCGAACCAAGCGATGTGAACCCGATCGCCAGCCGGATCACCTCGTCCCAGCGGGGATCGTGGAGGATCGCCCGGATGCGTTCGGCGGCTGTCCGGTAGCTGGCGACCAGAAAACGGGCCGCGAAGTACTCCTGAAGGGCGGGGTAGAGAAAGGCATACCGCCGGGGGGAAACCTCGATGAGCACCCCGCCGTGCGAGCGAAGACGCCCCATGAAATCATCAATCGCGGCGGCGGTCTGTTCCTCTGTGGCGTCGGGATGCAGAGCGCTCCACGCATGCTCCAGAATCCCCCTCAACTCCTCGGCGGTTAGCACGCCGCTGGTTCGGGAGGTCTGGAGCCAGTATGCCAGCTCTCCCAGCAGGGGGGTGACCTCTTGCTCCAGCACCACAGGCTCCGGCGCGGCGCTCTGGGGAAGCCGCCACTCGCGGATGAGGGTGTCGGCGGTAAGCTGGTAGATTGCGGCCCGCTGGGCGTTCAGGATGACGCCCGGCTGGTAGATGCCGACCAGCATCCGCAGGATCAGCGGGTTACCGGCCAGATGGGAAAGGCGTGCGTTGGTCGTGATCTCACGCATCAGCGCCAGCGTCTCGGCCTGAGCCTGATGGTGTGCCTCGTCATCCGTCAGGAGAGGCCGCCGTATGCGGGCCAGCGTGAGCGCCCAGCGCAGCAGAAGCGGCCCGAACTGGCTGCGCTCAAGCGGGCGGATGAGGTAGCCCGCAAACGAAGGGGGGAGGGGCACGGCTGTGTAACCGGCGAAACGGCTGGTTACGATGATGCGGTTCCCCTTTGCCCGCCACCGGGAGGCGGCCTGAGACACACAGGTGACCAGCATCCGGCGCTGCTCATCGGTTGCCGCCTGATCGAGCCCGTCGAGCAGGATCAGGCACTGCCCGTACTCCAGAAGATCGGCGATCAGGGGAGCTACCCTCTCGTCATGGGCCAGTTCCGTCGCCGAGCGGAGCATGAACTGCTCAAGCGGTTCATCCGGCTCACGATTGTCAACGTACTCTGCCAGATCAATGTAGATGGGCAGGGGGCGCACCAGCCGGATGGTAACCGAGCCGTCGGCCTGGGAGATGATCTGCAGCCCGCTTTCCTGCTCGGTCAGCAGCATACGGGCGTGTTCCAGCGCCAGATGGCGAAGGAGGGTTGTCTTGCCGCCCCCGCTGCACCCCAGAATCAGAATCTCACGGTGACGATCCAGCACTTCGTGAATGGAAAGGGCCGGCTGGCCTTCCAGTTCCTGAGCCAGCAGCGGTTCGCGGAAGAGATGTAATTCCGGATCGTCATAGGTCGCTGTCTGGTAACGCACGTAGCGATCAAGCCCGCTGCAGGTTGCCAGTGGGGACAGTCTTAATGGGACGTACACGTCGCTGAGAGGGATCGCAGGCCCATCGCTGCGCAAGTAGCCGTAGAGGTCTATGTGGCCGATTTTCTCGGCACAGGCTGAGAGGTAGGCCGTCAGTGCAGTGGCCTGATTGAACTGGGCATCGGATATGAACCCTATCCCCAGATCGGAGGGGAACTCCTCCGCAGGATGGGCGAGCGTCTCCTCCTCCAGAATGTCTTCCACATCCTCCGAGGCCTGAAGGTTCGCAAACGAGCTGCTGTGGTCAATCAGGACCTCTTCGACGATGCCCATGAAGCCCTGGACGGGCAGGAGCCACTCTCCCCAGGAGCGGGGGAAGGCGTTGCCCTGTTCTCTCGTGATGGAGCGCTGAATCCGCTCGTATTGCTCCCAGAGAGTGTTGGCAGTTGTGCCCAGGTGGAAGAAGTGTGTCAGTAGCAGGTTCTCGGCGAAGGAGTCGACATCTCTCTCGCCCAGTTGCAGAAAGCTGCCGAACGTGTCCAGCCAGCGGCGCTGCGCCTCACCATAGCTGGAGAACCGATCCTGAGCGGTGTCAAACAGCGCCCGCAGTTCTTCCGGAACCAGAACGTCCCTAGCCCAGTGCTCAATGGCAATGTAGATGGGATCGTCGGTCTGGTCGAATAGCTCCTGAGATCGGTTGATCAGTTGGCCCAGGATGCGCCTCATAGCCTGGGCAAGCGTGAGCGTGATTATGGAAGGCGGCATCTGAAAACTACGTTCTCGGCAGATCCGTCTCAGCGGATCTCATACATGGCGCCTGAAAGGCGTACCCCTCTACCCTCTCCTGTCTGATGTGCTATGGGCTGGCCCTCTTTGAAAAGGTTGCCTGTTCGGACAGCGGGGCGTATTATAGAGAGTGTCTTTCATAGCGTTAACGAACGTTTTGCAAACTCTATTATAACCTTTTGACCCTGACAAAACCCTTGTCGTTGGACAGCAGGCTCTACCGTGACAATTGAGACAATCTGGGTTTTTGTGCCTCTGGCACTCATTCTGGGCGGGCTGGCGGGATGGTACCTGCGTGCCAGAAGCGGCCTTTCCGGCTCACCCGAAGCCGGGGCTCCCGGCGAATCCCCGCCGCCGGAGCCCGTACTGGTTGCCCGTCGTCAGGCCGTGCAGGATGCCGAGAAAGAGCTCGTTCAGCTTGAGGCCCGGCTTGCACGTCTCACGAAGGCGATCGCCGCTCTCCAGAACCAGGTACAGGAGAGCGAACAAGAACGCCGCCGTTTGCTGGCAGCGTTGAGTGAACATCAGAACTGGCTCCAGAAGGATCATCCGAACCTTCACGGTTCCCATTCG